>CAYRVJ010000115.1:0-4455 GCA_964427785.1 uncultured Alphaproteobacteria bacterium
GCTTTTGCCCCAGGATGCGCCTGGCCGCAAACGCGCCGAAGACATTAAAAACCAGCTGCAGCTGGACAAAGAAAAGAATTGATTGCGGCCTTTGGTAAAACCTTTTAGACTGCCATTCCCACCTTAACCGGAGCCTTTCATGAAAAAATTCAAATTGCTTTTTGTCGCGGTCGTTGCCTTGCCGCTTATTCTTTCCGCTTGCGGCGACAACCAGAACGCGGCCAGCCTTAACGAATCGCAAAGCCAGCAAGTCAAGGACATCGTCCGCCAAATGCTGATGCAAGAGCCGAAAATCATCATCGAAGCGGTTCAAGCCTATCAAGAACAATCGCAGCGCGAAGCCGCCGAAAATTCCAAAAAAGCCCTGCAAACCCATATGGCGGCGATTTACCAAGACCCTAAATCGCCCTTTATCGGCAACGCCACGGGCGACGTGACCGTCGTGGAATTTTTCGATTACAACTGCGGCTATTGCAAGCAGGTGTTCCATCCGATCCGCGACGCGGTGCTGCAAGACGGCAAGATCAAATTCGTATTCAAGGAATATCCGATCCTGGGCGAAAGCTCGGTTCTGGCCGCAAAGGCCGCCTTGGCCGCGCATAAACAGGGCAAGTACATAGAATTTCACACCGCTTTGATGGATTTCCGCGGCAACAAAGATGACAGCGTCATCACCAAGATCGCGACCGATCTGGGATTGAATGTGGCGCAGTTGAAAACCGACATGGCAAGCCCGGAAATCGAGCAAGCCTTGCAGGAAAACTTCAAGCTGGCGCAAAGTTTGAACATCAACGGCACGCCGGGATTCATCATCGGCGATAAAATGTTCCCTGGCGCGCTCGACGCCGACAGCTTTAAAAAGCATGTCGCAACCATCCGCAGCGCGCAAGCGGCCATGCCTTCCGCGCCGGAAACAGCGCCGCAGCCCAATTAACAAGCAAATTATTGGGTAATTCAGTTCGGCTTCACCAATAGCTCATCCTGAGCCTGTCGAAGGATAAGCGGTAAATGCCCCATGGTTCGACAAGCTCACCATGAGCTTTTTGAAAATTAACTGCTACCAAAGAAAAAGGCGGCTGATTCAGCCGCCTTTTTTATTTGATACAAGAACTTAAAGCGTTCTTGCCGAATGGTCGCGGCATGCGCGTCTCAAGGCCCAATCTTGAACCAAATCTTCGTCCAATTCCTGCCCGGTATTTGTATGGACCAAGGTATAAGTGACGCGCGGATGTTGCTGCCTTAGATCCAACATCGTCGACGCCAAGACGACAGGATCGTCGCCCATCGCGCCGAAAACTTGATTGCCGTCCTGGCCTTTCATGAAATAGGCGCATTCTCGCTTAATAGATTTTGTCATTATACTCTCCTGATTGTTGTTGATTTTTTTGTATTTTCATTATGATCTTGCGCCGCGTTCTAGCGCGCGGCTGATGATTAAAACGTCAAGTTTCTCAGGTTCTGCGGTTTGCAGAACGCCTGCATCGGCTTTCCCGCCCTTATCCGCCGTATACTTATCCGCCATTTGATCGACGATCATGGCGCGCAGGCCCGGATTGGGTAGCTGCATCAAGGCGTTGAACAGATTATTGACTGCAGCGTCGCGCCCGGCTTGATTGAACTGATATTCTAAATCCTTATCTGAATATGGCGGCCTTACGGCGGCGCCCGTCGCCGCGCTAACTTCGCTTAAATCGGCGCGGGCGGATTTCGGGTCGATCAATTGGCGCAGGCAATATACTGCCGCCGCGGCGTCGACAAGATCCATCGCCAAACGATTTTCATCCACCATTTCAAGTTGTTCTTGGGTGATCGCCGTACCGCTATTGCGATCCAATACCTGAAACACCAGCATTAATTTCGTTGTCATAAATACATACCCCGCTTTTTCTTGCCCAAAGATTATCCTATAAAGATACAGCAGTCAAGTTAGGATTTTACCGCGTCCTGCTGCGCCTGGGGATGGGCCTTTATAAAGGCTGGATGCGCCTGGCAAGCGGCGTCAACCGCCCTGATGGCTGGGTAAGGGGTTAAATCCACCTCGAACCGGCGGGCGGCAAAAAGTTGCGGGATCAGGCAAATATCTGCCAATGTCGGCGTATCGCCGTGACAGAATTTTCCGGCTTTACCGTCCGCCAAGATTGCCTCTATCGCCAACAAATTCGGCGCGATCCAATGCCGCACCCAGGGAATTTTTTGATCCTCGCCGATTTTTTCGGCGACATAATTCAAAACCGGCAAATTGCAAAACTGATGCATGTCGGTCGCGACGATGGACGCGATCTGCCAAACCCGCGCGCGGGCAACCGCGTCTTTTGGAAAGAAAGAAGGATTCGGATAGGTCTGTTCCAGATAATCTATGATCGCCAGCGATTGGCCGATGACGATATTGCCATCCACCAGCGCCGGAACCCCGCCCGATGGATTGATTTTCAAAAAATCAGCGCTATCCGATTCGCCTTTCAGCAGATTGACCGGAATATATTCATATTCCACGCCCTTTATGCCGAGCGCAATGCGGGTGCGGTACGAGGTGGAAGAACGCCAGTAGTTATAAAGCTTCATCATTATTGCTCACCGCTCACTGGTCACCGTCACCGCGCACCGTCTTACGCCGCCTTGCGCATTTTATCGTATTTCACGACTTGCTGGTCGATCGGTCCAAAAATGGATTGGCCGGAGCTGTCCAGCATTTCGATTTTCACCTTATCGCCGAATTTCAAAAACGGCGTTACGGCGTTTCCGGTCTGCAATTTTTCCAGCATCCGCTTTTCCATGATGCAGGCATGACCCAAGGACCGGTCCTGGTTGCTGACCGTGCCGGAACCGATGATCGTTCCGGCGCATAAATGCCGGGTTTTCGCGGCATGGGCGATCAGTTGGCCGAAATCGAAGGTCATGTCGCTGCCCGCAAGCGGTTCCCCAAACAGCTTGCCGTTGACGTAAATTTTAATCGGCAAATGCACCTTGCCGCCATCCCATGCCTCGCCTAGCTCGTCCGGCGTTATGGCGGCGGGCGAAAACGAGCTTGCCGGCTTGCCTTGGAAAAAACCGAACCCCTTTTCCAATTCCGCCGGGATCAAATTGCGCAAGGACACGTCATTGACCAGCATCAAAAGCTTGATGTGATCGCGCGCATCCTCTGCGCTGACGCCCATCGGCACGTCGTCGGTTATGACGGCGATTTCCGCCTCGAAATCGCATCCCCAGGCTTCGTCACACAATTCGATGGGATCGCTGGGCGCGATAAAGCTGTCCGATCCGCCCTGATAGATCAGGGGATCGGTGTAAAAACTCGGTGGAACTTCGGCGCCGCGCGATTTGCGTACCAATTCCACATGCGGCAAATAGGCCGACCCGTCCGCCCATTGATAGGCGCGGGGCAAGGGCGAGTGCAGCTGTTTCACGTCAAGCGCGAAAGCGTCTTTCAAATTTCCCTGATTCAACAGGCGGAATACCGCGCGCAGTTCCGGTTCGACATCGGCCCAATGATCCAGCGCGGATTGCATCGTCGGCGCGATTTGCGGCACCTTGACCGCGCGGTCGCCGAATTGATCCAATACCACCAGCGTACCGTCGCGGCCGCCGGATTTTAAAGAGGCTAGTTTCATATAGTTTTCAACCTTGCTTACTTTCCCTCTCCCGCTGGCGGGAGAGAATTTTACTTTGCGCCTTTCCAGCTATCGACATAGCCTTTCCATTCCGTTTCCGCCGCAGCGTCGCCGATATCGACGGCGTCGCGGGTATCCAGCATCACCGCAACCTCGTCGGTCGCCTCGGCGGGCATGGTAAAGACGTTTTTCAACGCTTTCGGGTGCGGGCCATGGGTAAAGCCGCAAGGATGCAAGGTTACCATTCCGGCATGGATATTGTCACGGCTGAAAAAATTGCCCTTGTGATAAAACAGAACTTCGTCGAAATCGTCATTGTTGTGAAAGAACGGCACTTTTATCGCTTTTGGATCGGTTTCGAACGGACGCGGCACAAAAGTGCAAACCACGAACCGGTCGGCGACAAAAGTCGTGTGCGCCGATGGCGGCAAGTGATAACGGTGGCTCATGAGGGGCCGAATATCGCGCCAATTGATTTGCGTTACCATCAAATCGCCATGCCAACCGATAGCGTCGAGCGGGTTATAAGGGAACGTGACCACCGACAATAGATCGCGCCTTTTGATATGCACCTTATATTCGCCTTTTACGGCTTGCTGTTTTTTAAAGGCGTCGTCGATTTGCGGAATGCCCATGGCTCCTGGATCGAAAATCGCGTGCTTGCCCACAAGGCCCTTGTCGGGGAGTTGATAGGAACTATTGGTCGCTTCGATCAGCAGGGCGAAAACGGGCTTTTTGCAATCCAGCCGCCACATCGTGCCGCGCGGCAGCACGATATAATCGCCGTCGCGGAACGGCAGGCGGCCATAATCGCAATATAAATCCCCCTCGCCTTCATGGATGAACA
>CAYRVJ010000116.1:0-2871 GCA_964427785.1 uncultured Alphaproteobacteria bacterium
CGTTAATCAAAAAATGCTCGCCGGGCAAAGATTGCGTCAATTGACGCAACACGGCGGCGGCAGCCCCATTGCCGGGGTCCCAACCGATCCGCAGTTTTTTTCCAACGGGGTATTCTTGGGTCAAGCGCCGCACATAGTCAGCTGGTACGCCAGGCGTTTCGCCAGGGATCGGCATCCATGGTTCGGGCGGAACGGAAATGGCAGATGCGATTTTCCCCAATTCCTGAATTTGCGGCCCGTGCAGAGTCGATTTTCCCAGCATGAATTTGAATCCGTTATGCCCCGCAGGATTGTGCGAGCCTGTAATCATAATTCCGCCATGAGCGTCCTTGTTGAAAACGGAAAAATACAGCATCGGCGTCGGCCCAAGGCCGATGATCTCCGCCGCCACAGCTTGCGAAGAAAGCCCTGCGACAAGACCTTTTAACAATTCCGGAGAACTGGTTCTGCCATCATACCCCACGCAGATTCTTAAACTTGTTTCATTCGGGAAATTTCGGCCCAGCATTTGCCCATAGGCGGCACCGATGCGCCAAGCGTCCTTTACATGCAGCGTTTCGCCGAAGACGCCGCGCACGTCATACTCGCGGAAAATAACCGGATTGATTTCAGCCATGGCTTATGCGCTTTTTAGGCTCTGGCGCCATATCGGGCCTGCCGACGGAAATATAATGCAGCCCTTTGGACGCCATGTCTTCCGGACGGAACAAATTGCGCAAATCGATCAACAAGGGGTGGCGCATCGCGCGCATCATATGCGCAAAATCCAAATCCTTGAATTCCGCCCATTCGGTCAAGATCACCGCCGCATCGGCGTCTTGCAAAGCAGAGGCGCTGTCCTTTGCCATCGCGGCAAAGGGCAACAATTGCGCAGCGACCACCATCGCCTTTGGATCATAACAATGCAGCTTAGCGCCCGCATGGTGCAGCATGGGCAGGATATCCAACGACGGCGCGTCGCGCATGTCATCGGTTTCCGCCTTGAAAGCAAGGCCCAGCACCGCGATTTTTTTGCCCTTAACGTCATCGCCGCATGCAGTGATGATTTTACGCGCCATATTCTGCTTGCGCGCGGCATTGGATTCCATCACCGCCTCGACAATGGAAAGCGGGCTGTCATATTCCTCGCCCATCTGCGACAACGCCAATATGTCCTTGGGAAAGCAGGAGCCGCCGAATCCGGGACCGGGATTCAAGAATTTCGGGCCGATGCGGCTGTCTAGGCCAATGCCGCGTGCGACCCCGGCAATGTCAGCGCCGCTGCTTTCGCAGAGATCGGCGATTTCGTTGATAAAAGCGACCTTGGCCGCCAGAAAAGCGTTGGCGGCGTATTTCACAAGCTCGCTGGTTTCCAAATCGACCTCCACAAACGGAACGCCCGATTTAATGAAATGGGCATAAAGGGCGCGCATTTTTTCCCTCGCCCATTCCGTCTCGCAGCCGACGACGATCCGGTCCGGGTTGCGAAAATCATATAGCGCCTGGCCTTCGCGCAGAAATTCGGGATTGGATGCGACCGCGAAATTCAATTGCGGATTTATTTTCTTGATCCTCGCCGCGATTTGACGGGTCGTGCCCAAAGGCACGGTGGATTTCGTGGCGACGACGGCGCCGCCTGATAAATGCGGCGCGATTTGATCGACCGCCTGGTGAATATATTGCAAATCCACCTTGCCGTCCTTTGCGCCGGTGGGCGTTCCGACCGCGATCATAACGATGTCCGCGTCCGCGACCGCTTGTTTGGAAAACCCGGCCACTTGCAAAGCGCCGGATTGCGTCACTTTTGCCAAAAGATCCTGCATCCCCGGCTCGTAAAACGGCACGGCGCCATTTTGCAAATGGGCCAATTTTTCAAGGTTGCTTTCAAGGCATTGGACGCTATGGCCCAAATCGGACAGCCCCGCCGCCGTTACCAAGCCCACATAACCCGCGCCGATGATCGTTATTTTCATGATTGCTATGCCGCCGATTCCAGACAATGAAGCCCATGGCCGATTTTTTTGCGCAAATCGTCGCCGATTTCGGGATGGCGCAAGGCAAAGGCCAAATTGGCCTCGATAAAGCCGAGCTTGCTGCCACAGTCAAACCGCATGCCGTCAAAACAAAGCCCGGTCATCGCCTGTTTGCCGAACAGTGCCGCGATAGCGTCGGTAAGCTGGATTTCCCCGCCCTTGCCCTTTTGCTGCAACGATAATTTGCCAAAAATTTCCGGCTGAAGAATATAGCGGCCAATGACCCCCAGATTCGACGGCGCTTCGGACGGGCTGGGTTTTTCGACGATGCTTTTCAAATCGACGATTCCTTGCGCCGCCGTTTTTTCGAACGAGACCATGCCGTATTTTCCGCTGTCCTGCTGCGGCACTTCGATCAGCGCCAGGACATTGCCGCCCTTGCCGTTATAAAGATCGATCATCTGCGCAAGGCAGTTTTTCTGCGACGAAATCAAAAGATCGTCGGCGAGGATCACCGCAAAAGGCTCGTCCCCGACCAGTTTCTGCGCGCACCAGATCGCATGGCCCAGCCCCATAGGCTCCGGCTGTCGGGTATAGGCGATTTGTCCCGAAGACGGCAGCGAGGATTGGATTTCACGCCACAAATTTTCCTGGCCGCGCGATTCCAATTGCGATTTCAATTCGTAATGTTCGTCGAAATAGTCTTCGATCGCAGTTTTCCCGCGTCCGGTGACAAAAATAAATTCTTCGATGCCTGCCGCGCGCGCCTCGTCGACCGCATAATGGATCAAAGGCTTGTCGACGACGGTCAACATTTCCTTGGGCATGGATTTGGTCGCGGGAAGAAAGCGCGTACCCAAGCCTCCCACAGGAAATACCGCTTTGCGAATTTTATTTTTTGCCATGAAACGATCAAACC
>CAYRVJ010000116.1:2971-4360 GCA_964427785.1 uncultured Alphaproteobacteria bacterium
CCCACAGGAAATACCGCTTTGCGAATTTTATTTTTTGCCATGAAACGATCAAACCCGTTTTATTATTTCAAGCCTTTATCCTATAGCAGAACCGCATTCCATCGTTATGATTATCGCAAGTGGATAAATCGTAGCATAGAGGCACCGCTTATTGTGCAACGCAGCAAAAGGGGGTTGCCTTGGCAAAGCCATGCGCAGCAAGGGATAATACCGCTTTTCATTGTGCGGCGCAAATAGTTCTTTTTTGCATCTTTTACCAATAATTTGTAAAAAGGCGCGCATAATTACAGTATAGTTGCAGACAACAATAACATACCGAGGGTGCTATATGCTGCAAGCCACAAAACTTTCCAACTTCGCAATTCTAGAAAACACCACCACAAATTTTTCATCCAGCCAGAGGGGCGCAATGAGCTTTTATTCGGCCAAGGATTTTGACGGCCATGAACAAGTATCTTTTTTCCACGATCAGAAATCCGGCTTAAGGTCGATTATCGCCATTCACAACACCACGCGTGGCCCGGCGCTTGGCGGCTGCCGGATGTGGTCTTATGCCAGCGACGAAGAAGCCTTGATCGACGCCTTGCGCCTGTCTAAGGGCATGACTTACAAGGCCGCGATGGCGGATCTGCCCTTGGGCGGCGGAAAATCGGTGATCATCGGCGACGCGAAAAAAGACAAATCCAACGCGCTGTTCGAAGCGATGGGCAAATCGGTACAAGCTTTAGGCGGGCGCTATATCGTCGCCGAAGACGTGGGCATCACCACCGACGATGTTGCAATCATTGCGACGCAAACCCCTCACGCCGTAGGCCTTGCCAAAAAAAGCGGCGATCCGTCGCCCGTCACCGCCTATGGCGTGTATAAGGGCATGAAGGCCACGATGAAATCCCGCCTTGGTCACGAAAACATACGCGACGTAAAGGTCGCGATCCAAGGGCTTGGCCATGTGGGGCTGGAAATTCTAAAGCTGCTGTTCGAAGACGGGCTGATGACCAGAAGCGGCAATCAGGTTTTCGTTTGCGACATCAACGAGCTTGCGGTCAAAAAAGCGGTCGAAAATTACGGCGTCACCCCTGTGGATGTGAACAAGATATATGACCAAGACGTCGATGTGTTCATGCCCTGCGCCTTGGGCGCCACCATCAACGACAGTACTATCCCGCGCCTTAAAGCGTCTATCGTCGCCGGCTGCGCCAACAACCAGCTGGCAGAAGACCGTCATGGATCCGAGTTACAAATGCGCAAGATCCTCTACGCGCCGGATTATGTCATCAATGCGGGCGGGCTGATCAACGTGTATCACGAGTTGCACGAAAAGACTTATGACCGCCAGCGCGCCTTGGCGCATGTGCTGAACATTTACAGCACCCTCCAAGAAGTGTTCGA
>CAYRVJ010000117.1:0-4330 GCA_964427785.1 uncultured Alphaproteobacteria bacterium
TAAGCGAGTTCGTCCGCTTTGACGATAGCGCCGCCAAAAAAGGCAGCACCATGATGCAAATCGACGCCGACGGCACAGGCAAGGAATACGGCTTTCAAGACGTCGCAGTTTTCACCGGCACCAGCTTTGCCGCAGGCGAAATCAGCTTAAAGCACATCATCGCCGAAACTTTATAGATTTATCGAATTACCCCTGCTCCCCCACCTACCCCCGCCTCACCCCGGCGGGGTTTTTTTCTATTCCCAAAATTCTTCGACATCGGGGATGCGGGTAAAGGCGATTTTGCTGCCTAAATCCAGTCCGGCTTTAGGCAATTGGCCCAAAGTCACCGTATCTTTGCCGTATTTGCCGTTCAGCCGATCCATCGCTATGCTTAGTTTCATAGATGCAGTATGATTATTATCATTTTGTTTTTCATTGTTATTTTTAGAATTATGAAATTCAAACAAATCCGGCATATGGGACGCGGCGGGGATAAGACGGCTTAAAGTCACCGATATTTTTTTAATAGGCAGGCGCGGAAAACGCCCGGTCATATCCTGCCAGAAAGAATCGAAAACGGGGATGACGGCAAAGCTGTCCTGGGTTGTCGATACCGCCTTGTCTATGCCCCAGCCGCGAGTCCCCGCCACGCCGTCGAAACGGACCCCGAAAGACACCATGCCCGTACAATATTCCATCCGCCGCAGCCGCGACATCGCCTTTAACAACAGCCTTCTGCCCACATAAAATGCCTTGGGCTGCGGCCGCATCGCAGGCTCTAGGATGTGGCTGTGCCCGATGCTGCGCCTTTGTGTCAATTGTTCGGGCAATTCCAGCCCGTGCAGGCTATGCCAGAACCTTGCACCGGTAACGCCGCCCCAGATACGGTGCAAATCATCCGCCGTTGCGTTCCATAATTGGATCATTTGCGTGATCCCAGCCTCTTGCAGGCGCTTTTGCATATTATGTCCAATGCCAGGAAGATCGCGCACCCGCAAATCCAAAAGCCTGCCCGGCAAATCTTGGGCACGCAGAATCATAAGCCCATCAGGCTTTTGCAAATCCGTCGCCACCTTTGCCAGGAAACGGTTGGGCGCAATGCCGACAGAGGCGCGCACATATTCGCCGACATTTTCCGCCAAAGCCCGTTTCAGCGACAGCGCCAAGCCGCGCGCTTTGTCTTCTTGGCGCTCCTCGCCCAAAAGATGGCAGGAAAATTCGTCGATCGAGTGTACCTCTGCAACCGGCAGCACCGTTTCCGCCGCCTGCAATATCCGGTCGTGAAAATCGACATAAGTTTGGTGTTTGGCCAATACCACGCGCACATCCGGGCAAAGCTTTTTCGCCTCATGCACCAAAGTTCCGGTTTTTACCCCCTGGCGCTTGGCCTCATAGCTTGCGGCGATCGCGCAGCTGCTGTCCGATAGCACCGGAACCACAATCACCGGCTTGCCGCGCAGGCTTTTGTCCATTTGCTGCTCGCAGCTTGCGAAAAAACTGTTGAGATCAACGAACAGCCATTGTATTTCCGAAAGCCGCGCCCCGCCCGCCGCAGACCCCAAAGATCCAGGGAAATCAGAAAAGAAGGAATCGGCGCAAATGGCGACAGGATGCATCATGAAATTCCACGGCAAAAAAGGCCATTCAACCCTAGCATTACTATTGGAACATAACAAGAACATAATGGCTCAGGCTATTACTCCCTTACGGGTGACAGAGAATTTAATTTCAGCTATAAGTCATTAGTCATGCAACCATCTTCCCCCCGCCGTCAGGTTATTTCCTGGTGTTTTTACGATTGGGCCAACACCGCTTATTCCGGGCTGATGATTACTTTCATCTTTCCGGCGCTGTTCCAAAAATTCTACGCGCCCGATCCGGTGATGGGGCAATCGCTGTGGGGATATGCCATGGCCGCGTCCGCCGTTCTCGCCGCGCTGCTTGCGCCGCTTTTAGGCCGGTATATGGACAGACGCGGCAGCCCGCTTTTTTACGTCACCGCCTTTACCGCGCTATATGCGTTTTTGACTTTGGCGGTTGGGATTCTTCCCGTTTCGCAAGACAGTCTTTATGCGGTCATCGCGTTGATCGTGGCCGCGACCTGCGCTTATGAGCTTGCCTTCATCGCCTATAACGCGATTCTGCCGCAGATCGCGGCGCCGGAAAAATTGGGACGGATTTCCGGATATGGCTGGGCGCTTGGATATCTTGGCGGGCTTTTGTCGCTGGGACTTAGCCTTTGGTTGATTACAGGGCGCGATGGGCAAAGCCTGCCCGCGCTGATCGCGATCCAAACCGCGCTGTGGACGGCGGTTTTCGCCTTGCCGCTTGCCATGACAAAATTTGCGCCAACGGCACGACGCGCAGCAATGCCGGGCGCGCCGGGGGTCGTTGCATCCTACAAAAATATTTTTGCGCGGCACAAAGGTCTTGGACGGTTTCTGATCGCGTATTTGCTTTTCACCGACGGGCTTGCGACTTTGTTCGCCTTTGTCGGAATTTACATGGCCGGCATGTTCGATTTGCCGCCGCAAAAAGTTTTGATATACGCCATTTTGATGCAGCTTGCAGCCGGGCTTGGTGCGTTCGGCTTTGCAAAAATCGACGACATCTGGGGCAGCGCAAAGGTAATCAAGCTGTCTCTGATCGCGCTCGCCTGTTTCAGCTTGATCGGCGTCGCGGTAGCAAAGCTATGGTGGTTCGTCGCTTTTGCCTGCTGCGCCGCCGTGTTCGTCGGCCCGGTGCAATCCTCGGCGCGCAGCCATATCGCCAGAATAGCGGGGGAAGACGACCGCGCGCAGTTATTTTCCCTAATGACCTTTTCCGGCAAAGCCACCGCGTTTTTAGGGCCTTTTATCGTCGCCGCAATCACCCATGCCAGCGGATCGCAGCAAATGGGCATGCTGCCGGTTTGCCTGTTCTTTGTCGCGGCGTTTTTTATTCTATCGCAAAAAAAGTTGCGCGAGCCGAAACATTAGCTTTCAAAAAAGTAAAAATTATTTATTCAGAACGTCGTTGCGTGTCGTTTCTACGATAGCAAGCGCTTCTTCTATCAGCGCGGCATCGACATTTAATTCTTGCATAGATGATCTTAGGTGCTTCTGGCTTGACCGCCACAGACGATTACGACTCAACCGCCATTATGGTTGGCTCGACGATTTCTTTCTAGAACCAGCCTTTATCTATGTGAAAAGGGCGGCCAATGGCCGCCCTTTTTTATGATCTGATACCGGGTCTTACCTTTGTTTTCCCAAGAAAGGCCTAAGCAAAGCCACAGGAAAGAAAGGATTGCAAAATACGCGGAAAAGCTTTAATTTCCTTGTTCTGATTTCTGATTTAGAATCAAAAGGCGTGGCCGCCAGCCCTGAGCACGGCAGTGCGGGTGGGCAAGACCGAAGAAACGGGGCCACGGCGATAGAAGTTGAGTTCATATGCGGAGACGTGGCCGCCCACCGTGAGCGCAGAGCGCGAGCGGAAAAAAGCCACCACGAGGCCAAACGCCTCGTTGACTTTTTATAATGCGGAGACGTGGCCGAGTGGCTGAAGGCGACGGTTTGCTAAACCGTTATACGGTTAACGCCGTATCGGAGGTTCGAATCCTCTCGTCTCCGCCATTTAGTTTGGTACAAGTTGGCGGGTTCGCTTTATCCCGATAATTGATCCGACATTTCAAACGCTTGTGGCGCTATTCCCTTCTCTGCCGCCGACACATTCGCGCATTCCCAGAGAATTTTAAAAAACTATAGCCCGTTTTCTCTCGGCATTTCCCGCCAGTTCGCCTTTTGCTATTATGCCTGGAGAAAAACGTCGAAAGGCGAAGTGGTGTTGGTGGGGGACTCTTTGCCCAGATAATTAACTTATAGTAACTTAGATTGTAAAATGACCATTCTTACTTTCCAGAAAGCGCTGCATAAAGCCGAAGCAAAAAAATATTTGCTCTTGGGTAACGGTTTTAGCATTGCCCTCAAACCGGATATTTTTACTTATGGCTCTCTTTATGAAAACGCCGATTTCTCAGATGTTCCATACGCCAGACAAATATTCGAAGCATTAGGCACTAGAGATTTCGAGGCAGTAATTAGATTACTGATAGGGATTTCAAAAGTTATTGCAATTTACAACAATTCAGATCCAGCTATCGCGAATAAAATTAGGCAAGACGCCAATAAAATAAAAACTATTCTTGTAAATACAATTGCAGAACGTCATCCTGACCGGCCACATTCCGTTACCGACGAACAATATGCTGCATGCCGTGCCTTTCTAAGCAATTTCAGTCATATTTTTACCCTCAACTATGACGTGCTTTTATATTGGGCGCTTATGCAAGATGATGTGGACACATTAA
>CAYRVJ010000118.1:0-4314 GCA_964427785.1 uncultured Alphaproteobacteria bacterium
GGCCATAATTCCGATTCCACCCAAATCCCCAAAGAAGGCCGCCAATGTTCCAGGAAACTTTTTACCCAGCGCGGATGGTCGAGCGGTATGAATTGATGCGTCAAGCGGCTGTGCAGCTTGCCGCGCAGCATTTGCGCCGAAGCAATGGTTCCCGTCGTCAGCAAAACATGGCAATCGGGATAATAGGCCAAAATCCGGTCGATCAAAGGCAGGATGGATTGCGTTTCGCCGACGCTGGCGGCGTGCAGCCACACCACGCGGCCGCTTGGCCGGGGCATTCCCGCAATGCCGTAACGTTCGCCGATGCGCGCCGCGTCTTCCTTGCCCATACGGATGCGGATACGCAAATACAGCCGCAATAGCGGCGCCAATAGATAGCTTAGGATGTGGTAAAATTGAAATTTGTTCATAGGACCGATTTATTCGATCCTAGCACGATCCGCATCATCGGCCAAGGGTATAGGATCATGGCCGCATAGGGCGTCGGCCTTGTCGGACACTTGGCGCAAAGCCCGGCCTAGCTGCTCGGAATATTCCAGTACCGCCGAGGCATCGGCGTTTTTAGGGATATAAATCGGATCGCCCCAGACGCAAGCGCCGCCGCCGAAAGGCCAGTTGACGATAAACCGGTCCCAACTGTTTAAAACCTTGCGGCGTCTTGTCGCAACCGCGACCGGTATCAAGGGACAGCCGCTTAGTTTCGCCAAATAAATCGCGCCCGGCGCGGCGCGGAAACGCGGCCCGCGCGGCCCGTCCGGAGTAATGCCGATGCAATAGCCCTGGCCGATCATGGTCAGCATCGATCGCAACGCCGAATGGCTGCTTTTGCTGGAAGATCCATGGATCGTGCCGACGCCGAAGCGGCGCGTGACCTCGGAAATGAATTGCCCGTCGCGGTGATGCGAAATCAGCATCATCGCCTTGACGCCCTTACGCCAGAACGGATTCATCAAAAGCAAGCGGTTGTGCCAGAAACAAATAATCGCGGGCCTGCCCATATCCCAGAATTTTTCAGGAATCTCCCTGTTCACCTGCTTAAACCGCGTGGTGCAATAAACCAGATAGATATAGGAATAGGCCAGCGCCGCCAAAATATTCTGGGTCAAGGACAGACGAAGCAAGCGGCGCAAAAAGGATTTCATGGGATCAGGCAAGAATGGCGCGGGGCGCGGAATTGCCGCCCTCGGAATGGAATTGCAGGCGGCACAAATCGGCATACAGGCCGGATTTCAGCATCAGCGCCGCATGGCTGCCCGATTCGACGACGCGCCCCTTGTCGATCACATAAATAATGTCGGCGTCCATGATGGTCGAAAGCCTATGCGCAATCACAACGGTTGTTCTGCCCTGCATCAGTTTTTTCAAAGCCGCCTGCACCTGGCGTTCGGTCTGCGCGTCGAGCGCCGATGTCGCCTCGTCCAAAAGCAGGATCGGCGCGTTTTTCAAAATCGCGCGCGCGATGGCGATGCGCTGTCGCTGGCCGCCCGAAAGGTTGGCTCCTTGCGCGCCGACAACGGTGTCATAGCCCTGCGGCAAGGACAATATAAAATCATGCGCTCCGGCCGCCTGTGCCGCTGCAGCGATGTCTTGTTCGGAGGCGCCGCGCTGGCCATAGGCGATGTTGGCGCGCACGGTATCGTCGAATAAAAGCGTTTCTTGGGAAACCAGCGCGATGCGCGAGCGCAAAGATTGCAGCGTGACTTTACGGATATCCTGCCCGTCGATGCTGATCGTGCCCTGCTGCACGTCGTAAAAGCGCGGTATCAAATTTAGGATCGTGGTCTTGCCGCCGCCCGAAGCGCCGACAAGCGCTATGGTTTTTCCGGCAGGAATGTCGAGCGTCAAGTTCGACAGCGCCTCGCCGCCATTGCCATAGGAAAACCCGACATTGTCAAAACGTATCGCGCCTTTTTCCAGCCGCAAATCGGTTGCGCCCGGCGTATCGACGATATTAGGCATGATTTCCAGCGATTCGAAAATGCGGCCCGCCGCCGCTAGGCCTTCTTGCAGCCCGGCATTCAGTTTGGCGATGCCTTTTAACGGCTCATACGCCAATAGCAGCGCCGTGATGAAAGAAAAAAACGCGCCAGCGGTTTTATGGCCGCCGATCACCTGATAGCCGCCATAGACGATCACGGAAAAAATCGCGACCGCGCCAAAAACTTCCATGATCGGCGAGCTTAGGGCGCGCACCTTTTGCCCCTTTTGGCTAAGTTTATAAATCTGCTGCGTCATTTGCGCGGCGCGCTCCGCTTCGCTATCCTCGGCGTTATTGGCTTTGACGTGGCGCATGCCGTGGAAAACCTGCTCTAAGAGAGAGGTGTAAAATCCGGCGAGATCCTGCACACCGAAAGACACTTTGCGCATCTTGCGCCCCAGCTTATTGATCGGAAAAGCGGTCAAAGGCAAAACCACAAGCGCCACCGCCGCCAATTTCCAGTCTTGATAAAACAAAAGCCCGACCAAGAATACAAGCGTCAGTACGTCCTTGCCCATGCCGACGATGGTGTTGGACACGGCATGGCGCAGCATATTCACGTCATAGGTAAAGCGCGAAATCAAAGAACCTATCGACGAGCCTTGGAAATAGGCGAGATCGGCATGGATGATGTGGCGAAACAGGCGGTCTTGCATATCGCGGATGATGCCTTGGCCGATGCGGCTCATCAGCATCGCTTCGCCGTAACTCGCGGCGGCGCGCAAGGTGAATACGCCAAGCACCGCGAATCCGACCGGCCAAAGCGCAGCGGAATCCTTGCCGATAAAGACGCGGTCCAGAATCGGCTCGATCAATTTCGCGAAAAACGCGGTGCAGGCCGCGATCACCAGCATCATCAAAAGCGCCAAGATCAAATCGCCGGTGTAATGCCGCACATGTTCGCGCAAAAGCCGCCCCATCAGCAAGCGGGTCGGGGCGAAGCGGTATAAAAAAGATGGTTTTCCCTGGTTCAAATCTGCCTCATTTTCCGGCCATTTATTTTCCGGCCCCTTATTTTCCAGCCAAAGTCATTTCGCCGACGCGCAAAGTCGGCGCATCGACGCCGAAGCGGAATTGCAAATCATTGGCGGGAACGATAGCCGCGAAAATTCCACTCAAGTTTCCGGCGATGGTGACTTCGCTAACCGGATAGGCGATTTCGCCGTCCTCGATCCAAAAGCCCGACGCGCCCTGGCTGTAATCGCCGGTGATCATATTGACGCCCATGCCCATGGTTTCGGTGACGTAAAATCCTTTGGTTATATCTTTGATCAATTGCGCCGGCGTCAAACTTCCGGGGGCCATATAAAAATTGCTGGCCGAAGGGCTGGGCACTCCGGAAACGCCCCTGCTGCCATGGCCGGTGGTTTCAAGCCCCAATTGCCGCGCCGAACGGCAGTCCAGAATCCAGCTTTGCAATACGCCGTCTTTTACGATTTGCGACTTGCTGGCGGCAATCGCCTCGGCGTCGAACGGGCGGCTGCGCATGCCTTTTTCCAAAAGCGGGTCGTCGATGATGCTGATCCCCGGCGCGAAAACGGCTTTGCCCATCTTGTCCTTTAAAAATGACGTGCCGCGCGCGATCGACCCGCCATTTATACCGCCCGCAAAATAGCGCAGCAAGCCCGAGGATGCGCGCGAATCGAAAACGACAGGAAGTTTCTGGCTATCGATCTTGCGCGGGTTCAATCTTTTGACAGCGCGCTCGGCAGCGCCAAGCCCGACATCGGCCGCCCGGCGCAAATCCGCCTTGCGCACCGATTGGGTGAAATCGTAATCGCGCTCCATGCCTGCGCCCGTGCCCGCGATGGCGGATGCCGAAAGCGAATAGGCGCATTGGCTATAGCGCCCGTCAAACCCGTTGCTTTGCCGCAGCAATACGGCATATTCCGAAAAACTGGCGCCGCAGCCGTCGCTGTTGGTAACGCCGGGATGGGATCGCAACGCGTCTTCGGCTTGCTTGGCCCAATCCTGAAGCTCCATAGCGTCGGCCGATTCGCCCGGCGGGGCGGACATGTTTTGCGGCGGATGCAAAAGCCGTTTTTCCGCAAGCCCGCAAAACGGGTCTTCCGGCGCGGATTTCGCCATGGCTACGGCGCGCTGCGCAAGCTCGGCCACGTCATGGATCGCATTCGCCGATGCCGAGGTCACCGCCTGGCGCTTGCCGATCAGAACACGCAGGCCGATATCGAAATTTTCCGACCGTTCCAATTTTTCGGCCTTGCCGCCGCGCACATGCACCTCGGTGCGGGCGGAAACGGAACAAAGAATATCCACGTCTTCCGCGCCCGCCTTTTTGGCCGCGTCGAAAAGCGCGTTTATTTTTTCTTGGGCTA
>CAYRVJ010000119.1:0-4239 GCA_964427785.1 uncultured Alphaproteobacteria bacterium
ATTGCTTGGCCGCCCGGCTTCGATTTTGTTCGGCAATCAGACTCCGCAAAAAGACTTGCAACATATCCAGGATATTCTTTTGGAAAACCGCAATGCCGATCTTGAAACCATGCTTCATCGCAAGGACGGCAGCTCATTTTGGGCGCAGATGGGCGTTGTTCCGGTGCAAGACGCCAATGGCATCCGCACTAGCTGGCTTTTGACCTTGCGCGATATCAGCGACCGCAAACAACGCGAGGCCGGGCTGCACCAAGCCAAGGAACAAGCCGATGTCGCAAGCCGCGCGAAATCCGACTTTCTTGCCGGGGTAAGCCACGAAATCAGGACTCCTTTGAACGCGATCATTGGATTCGCCGATGTCATTCGCCGTGAATTGTTCGGCCCGCTCGGCCACGAACGCTATATGACTTATGCGCAGGACATCCATGATAGCGGCAGGCACATGCTGCAACTTATTAATAACACTTTGGATTTGTCCAAGATCGAAGCCGGGGTTTTAGACCTGCATGAATCGGATATCCCGATCGATGCGGTAATCCGCTCGTCGGTCGCATTGCTACGCGACAACGCGCACAAAGGCCAGATCACGCTCGAAACGAAAATCGAGGAAAATTTGCCGTTGCTGCGCGGCGATGAAACCAAGGTCAAGCAGATATTGCTGAACATGCTGTCCAACGCGATTAAATACACCCTGCCAGGCGGTAAAATCGTCGTGCGCGGCATGATGCATGCCCGCGGCCTTGCCTTGCAAGTAGAAGATAACGGCGTCGGGATAGCGCAAGACGACATCCCGAAAGTCATGGAAAAATACGTCCAGGCCGCGTCAGAGCAAAACAAACACACCCAAGGCACCGGACTTGGAATTCCCGTCACCAAATCCTTGATCGAATTGCATCAGGGCGAATTGCTATTGGAAAGCCAGCAAGGCCAGGGCACGGTCATTACCGCTGTTTTCCCAAGCGAACGTTTGATTCATAAGGACAAAGAGCTTTTCCCCGCCTTTAAGAAGGCGGCGCATTAGGCGTAGGCTGTGCCGGGGCCTGGATCGGCGGCGCAATGCCAAGCTTGTTCATCAATCTTTTATTCAAGAACTGCACATGCTGCGCGGGCATCGGCGCGCCGAACTGAATGATGGATTCTATTCCCGCATTCGCGCCTGCGGCAGCGTCAAAATAGCACAAGGCACTGTCTTGGGTTTGCTTTCCGTCCGCGCCGGTTATTTCATAGCGGACAACGACCTTTAGCTTATCCCCTTCGGTGCTTTGTGCCGTTTCCTGCACGATCAAATTGTGCTGCGGCAGAAAAATATCTTCGATCACGGCGCGGCATAATTTGATTTCCGCAGAAGATTCAGCGCCGCCGCACGCAGCCAGCGAAAGCAGCAACAATCCCAAAATTCTGGACAATCCTTTATTCATATTCACCCAGAATTATATAGTAATAATAATAGACATCGGAACCGCCACCCGAAACGCCAAAGCATCCGTCCACCGCAGGCGGCTGAAAAGCAAAAGTGGCCGAAAAAGTACCTTGGGCGGCGTTCAGTACGAAGTTGGATGCAAAAGGAATATCGGCGGCTTCTAGCTTTCTTCCTGCCGCATTGCTCATCAGTGAAAGACAATATTCTGTCTTGATGGGGTGGTTTAATAGGGCGACCAATGTTTCCACATTCTCCGGTGAATTTGGAAATGCCGCCGCGTTATGAAACGCCCAATAGGCATAAGGCTCTAATACTTCTGGGCTGCCGTGGAAAATTTCCCTTTCAAAACGGGTGTATTTCACGTTTGGCGCAAGGCAATCGGACGATCCGGTGCATGCGGCCGCATAATCAATTCCGCTTGGCGTAAATCCGTTGCGCAGCATTTGCCGATAAGACTGGCGCAAAAGTTCTCCATAACTTTTTAAGACGCCGCCATAGGATTTCGACTTTTCCATTTGATTGACTCTGGCAAAAGACGTATTGCCGCTTAAGCTGACCGAGGCGCTGATCGCAGCGATCAAGGCGATGACTAGCAGAATCATTCCCAAGGCAAAGCCGCTATTATTGGAAAACCTGTAATAATTCATGGGTCAATCCCAAGCCACGGGTACGACGATAAAATATTGGCCGCTGCGAATCGAACTGGCCGTAGAGTTTTGCACCTGGCCGCTTTGCACAGGCGGCGCGCCAAAAGAGGCCAGCACCACGCCGGGTGGCAAGCGAAGCGAGCCGAGTTGTATATTGCTATAACTGATGCAGCCCTCTTGGCGGTACACCGCAAGCCTTTGCGCGGCACCACCTGGCCCGGTGTGACGCAAGCGCTGCCCATTTATCAATGGCGGGTTGGTTTGATGGATTATTTGCGCCTCAATCATTTGACAAGCAGGCAAGGTAAGTTGATTGATAAATAGAACCATCTTGGTTTCATCATCGTCGTCGTTGACGATAACGTCATAGGCGATGTCAAAGCTGGAATCTGCCCCCTCGTCCCGCATGGCAGGAGGCAGCGTGATTCTGCTAGCGCCGCCATAAAGGCTGTCAAAGGGACAGTATTTTCTTAAAGCCGGATCATGCTCGCAGCCGGGGTTCTCTAGCGTCAACGCCGCGCGGATTTCGCGGATGCAACCATCCAATTCGTTGCGCGGGCAAGATTGCGCGATGCGCTGGATCGCCCTGACCAAAGAACTTGTATGGCTTCGGAAAGACGTGATCTGCGACAAAGTTAATCCGCGCGAATAGTCATTGCTGGTGCTGCTAAGCGTGGCCATAACGCTGAGCGCGGCAATAATCCCAATGAATAAAAGGATCATTCCCATGGCAAAGCCGGTGCTATCACTCGAAATGTGTTTTCGGCGCATAAGTTAATCTTATAGCAAAAAGCCTAAATTTACTTTGAAAATAATACGCAGGATCAATTTTTAAAGTTTCCCCTTGATGGATTACAACGGCGTCCAATCCTGCAGCTTTGGTGTTTCTCCGGGATGCATCGCGTTAAGTCCGGGATAATGAATCAAGGATTCGCTTTGCCGCCGCAATATTTCATTCGCCGCCCTGACGGCCTGTTTTGGGTCTATGATCTGGTCGTTAAGCAACAAACGCTTGTTTTTTTTGTCGATTTCAATTTTTTCGCCCAACGCGACACAAGCTTGCCAAACGGGAAAGCTGATCCATTCCGAGTCTATCGTCTCCATCATGTATTTTTTGACAGCGGCGGTAAACCTTTTTTCTTCAGCAGTTTTTACGGCCTTCTCTTTATTCCCCTTGATATCGGATTCCGCATCGCTTCGGATTCTGGCTATTCTTTGTGCCGCCAGCTTCTTGTTCGAAGGCCTGTTGAGCGGTACAATGCCGTCTGGATAAAAATCCCCGGCCTTGACTTCACCTCTTGTTATGAATTGGATACGCTCCAATATCTCTCTGGTGGGCCTTCTTATGCCTGCGAGATATCGGTAAACGGTCGTGCGCGGTACGCCCAGCCTTTGGGCGAAGGAAGACACCGTAAAATTATGCTGCTTCATAAAGTCTTTTAGGGTCATACCCCGAAGTAACCATTTTGGTTACTTTTATCAAGCGTTTTTCTAAAAAAGTATACAAAATGTAATTTTTTCTGTTGATAAGTAACCATTTTGTATGTAGGGTAAATTTGAAATATAACTTCTCTCAGGCTTTCATGCAAACCAAGCTCCGTTCCTTGCGCCTTTCCAAGGGCTATTCTATGCAAAATCTTGCCGAACGCATCGGCACGAGCAAGGCGCAAATTGACAAGCTGGAAAAAGGCCAGCGGCGACTGACCATCGATTGGATGCGCCGTCTGGCGGGCGGGCTGGATTGCGATTTACGGGATATTTTGAACGAAGAACCTAGCCAAGCGGAATCGGGCAAAGGGGCGATATCCTTAAACACGCCTGCATCCTTCATAGCCCCCATGCCCCGCGATCTTCCCGTGCTTGGCGCAGCAAAAGGCGGGGCCGATGGGTTCTTTTTCGACAATGGTAAAGTCAACGAAATGACGGGAAGGCCGGTCAATCTTTTAGGCGTGCAAAACGCTTTTGCGCTTTACACCGCAGGCGACAGCATGGAGCCAAGATTCTTTGCCGGCGAATTGCTTTATATCAATCCCAATCGCCCCCTGTCCAAGGGATGTTTTGTCGCCGTCGAGCTGCTGGATGGGCAAGGGCTGGTAAAGCAATATATAAAAAGCAATGATCAAACTATTGTTTTGCATCAATTTAATCCCGATATAGATATCGTCCTAAAGC
>CAYRVJ010000120.1:0-4229 GCA_964427785.1 uncultured Alphaproteobacteria bacterium
TCAGGTTTTTGAACCTCGCGTCCCTTTTCTTGTCTCCTCCACGATGCGGATAATTTGCCTTGCGAGCTTGTCTGTTCGTTCTTCATTTTCACTACTTCCTAACTCAATTTTTCTGACCTCAAATACATAGTCTTTTTTACCAATTCTTACATGATTTTGAAAGTTTAAAGGCTCTTTTTCAGCGCCAAATACTGTCCTTTCCACGAAAATTTCTCCAGATTTTCGCGCTCTCCAGAGTATCGTGGTGGAACGTCGCTTGTGATTTCACAGACCCCTTTACCGGGTATCTCCAATCGGTTTTACGCATGTTTAAATGGTTCCCTCCTTACTCATTGCTACCCCCCTTGCCGCTGTCTTTGGTTGCCTCGATAGTGGCGGCGAGCACTCGTCCAAGGAACTGCTCTTTGCTTAGGCTGCCACCTTTTTCCGAGTGCGAGCGATACAGCAGCTCAAGGCGGTCTGCATTGGATAGAGCCGCTTCCTGCAACTCTTTTCGGTCTTCGTCCGTTACTTTCGAGATAGCTTTTGCAACGTAATCGCTGAAGCTAATGCGACGGCCAAAGTCCTTTTTGTTCAACTTCGCGAGGTCGCGACGAATCGCACGCGCAACATCTTTATGCACGCGGATCGGAACAGTATTAGTTTGGTTGTTCTTGATTGATTGAGGCTTTTGATTCTGATCGTTCGGTTCCATACGGACTCCTGATTGAGTGAAGTCCGCGATGGTTGGTAGGGCTTCGGACAAGTATTGTGATGGCGCTGGACGTAGAGGCCGTCGGAAACTTGAGATTTATTGATGCGGTGAAAAGGACAGCAACAAGCATCTCAGTCGGATTTTTTCTTCGTCATCTGAATTTAGAAAAGTATTTGTAATATCCACTGTTTCGCCTCCTTTCTTCTGAGTGGTCCCCTATGACCTCGCAATAGCCAAACGAAAGCACAGGTCATAGGGCTACAAAGTAATACTGTTACCCCGTAAATCGGTGAATACTTGGCTCTCGCCTTCCTTCCATTTTGAAAAATCAGAGTAGTAAAACTTCGGTGTGTTCTCACCGATAACTTCTTTCTCGATGCTACGAACATAGCTAGTTAACGCTTCATCTTTACCGATATAGAGAACAAACGGGATAGATTTGTTGTTGTAGTATCGTGCGATCAAAGTCTTGTAACGGTCTTTGTACTTGGGCGAGTATTCATACTCTAGCGCCGCACAGTGAGTTCGCTTGTCCCCCAGAATCTCCACGACAGCATCGGGCCTGAGTTCGTCCATAAAGTAACGATCTTTGTCAAACGACAAGCCGTCGCTGGAGAGTAGGTTTTCTGGATAGTAGTTTTTCACGCGCTTAGATTGCAGCAAAGTAAATCGAATATCGACTAAATCAAGGTCATGGTGAATCGCTCGACTCCCAAGTTCTCGTTTTACATTTTCTCCCTTCGGTTTGATGTATTGACTAAAACCACTAGCGCCGAGGTGGTAGATCATTTTGCTACTCAGTCCCTCATAGAAGTTTCGTCTAATCAACTTGAAACGACACAATTTGTTCAGACGGTTTTGTAGACTCCGAATGTTATAGCCAGTGAAAACATCGCGCAGAATTTGCCTACTCTTGGCGACTTTAATTCCATACAGGTAGACGAACAACTTGCGCTCAAGTGGCCCGACCTCAATATGCTCTTTCTGTTTTTTACGCTTCATCATCGTTTGTCTCCTCTTGATCAATTTCCGGCTCCGAATCACTACTTTCATCCTGTGTATTTGCATCAGGATTGGGGGCTACTTCAGTCCTTTTGAGATCGTCTAGGGCCTCCTTCGTCGTATCCTCTTTTGCATCGTTCAGTTCGATCATCGGGTTATAGAGTTTGCGTACTTCCTTGGTGAATTCCGCTTTGATTCGTGAGCATCGATCCACGATGTCCACATCAGAAATGTAGGGTGCCTGTACTACGATCTGTTTGTTGCCTAGACTCCAGATCCCACGGCCTTTGGTATCAGGCAGCTCGGCGGCCTCTTTGTTTCCGAGGACGATGAGTGACCCTTGCAACGTATTCATCTTGAAGCACATACGCGCCGAAATGTTTTCTTGGATGCTGGTCGCGATGATCTCTTTTGAAACTTTTTGTGTAGCAAGAATCAGATGAATTCCCGCAGCGCGTGCGAGCTTTGAAAGATCATCGGTGAGCCGCTGCGCTTGCGACGCCAAATGGAAGTCGGGATCATCCTTGGAGCGCTTCATGTAGAGCACTGATGCTTCGTCAACAGCGACAATGATACGTTCCTTTTTGTCACGTTTAGGCTCGATGAATTTCAGTCTCTCTTTCTCCAGGTAGGCAAACCGCTCGTTCATTTCGAGCTTCATCTTTCTCAAAATGTAGACGGCATCGGCCATGTTCTTGATTACGCGCACGTTCGGCGCGTCGCTGAAGTCGATCATTTCCAGACCGGCTTTGAGGTCGATAAGATACATTTGCAGGTGCGGGGATGATTGCAGGAGGCCAACCAGCGTTTGCTTGAAGAAGCAGCTCTTACCTGCGCCAGTGGTACCCGCGATAAGCATGTGCGGCAGGTCGCAAATATCCTTCTGGATCACGCTATCGAGCGCCCGCCCGATGTAAAAGCTGTAAGGTTTGAGTTTTTCTTTCGCGCACACTTCCTCGAAGCTGACGTAGCCGGGCAGCTTCTTTTCCGTGAGCGTGAGCAAGATGAACTTTTGGTTTTGCCCGTGCTCGATGGATTCCACGGCCATCCCAAAAGCGGCTTCGAGGTCGCTTGTGGCGGCTTCAAAACGGGCCTTGCCGATGTTTCGCGTGTCGAAGGTGAGTTGCACCCTCTTAGCGTCGATTTCTTTTCGGCTAACGAGCACCGGGCACTCACCGACCTTGTTGGTGAGTCCAATGGCGTAGAAGAGCTTTTGATACTTCGTGCGCGTATAGCGAAGCTGGAAGCCCAGGACGACCGAAATACAGACTGTAAGACAACCCGAAGCAACGCATAGGTGGCTTGTAACGCTCTGGTGGTAGATCCAGGCGAGGAATTTCGTGCCGAGCAGTTCCGGCGCAAGCCACACCAATAGGCGCAGGTGCCAACCCATGTAACAACAAATCAAGGTTGGAACGTAGAGAGCCGCGCCAACGCAAGTGGTGTGTATGGGCTTTTGAAAGAGAAGTTTGAAGAAATGGGAAAATCCCATTCCAAAAACGACGACTGTTTCTTGCAGTACATCCTCAATCAGCCTTGCAGCGGGACTATCCCCGCGCCGACCAGAGGGAGACTGTTGATAAGACGCTTTGCCTTGCACACGAAATCTCCGTGCGCTTGGCGCAACATGGTAGTGGCAAAGCGAAGTAAATTTTTTTTAGGCGCGCAAGGTGCGTGGCCCAGCTTTCCTACATCAAGGCGGCGGCTTTCGTTCCGACGTTCTTCACATCTTCCACAGCTTCCGGTGCTCGTTCGCTGCCGCTATCGCGCAACATGGGTGAGAATACATAGGCTAGGAACGCCGTCGGCAGAGGCCCGACCAAAAGTTGCAGCCACGAGTAGATGGAATACATCTTATAGAGACGCGAAGTAATCAGACTCGCACTGTAAAGCGAAACCATGTCCTGTAATTTTCCGAATGATTGCATCACGTCCGCTGAAAGCGCGATGTTGGTCATGATGTGATAGAAGAGCGTCCAAATCGGTGTCCAAAGTAGAACCGAAAAGTAGATCATGTACCAGTAGAGAATAGCTTTCCATCTACCCGCGACGACAAAAAACACGAGGAACGGGAAGATCATAATCAATACCATCTTCACGAATCCCGCGATGTGCGGAGCGCGAGATAGATCGTTTGCGAATTCGTCGGCTCTTGCCGTCGCGGTACCGATGCCGGATAGGTCATGAAGTCCAAGTATGTGCAAGAGGCCATCAAAGGAAAATACTCTGCTGATATAACGCGCGGCCTTACCAGCCATGCCTGGAACCTCAGAACCTCTTTCAATTCCCAAAAAGCCTTCACGTTTTTCGAGCTGTTGGTTGACGAGCCATTGGGATATCGCAAGATTTCCCATGACCTTTCCACCAACTAGCCCTGGGTCTAGGTACTTTCTTATCTCTCCTTCCTGAACGCCCATTTTGTTAAAATAATAAGTCACCATGTTGGTGCGCATTTCTTCCTTCAGGTCAAGGCAAGTGACGGGCGCACTTCCTGGCGGCGTTGCAATCTTGTATCGTTTTAGCTCCTCGTCCA
>CAYRVJ010000121.1:0-4171 GCA_964427785.1 uncultured Alphaproteobacteria bacterium
CAAAAGCTTTAACAGCCTGTATTGGGGCAAACGCCAAGGCTTTACGCCTTTGCTGTCGATCGGCAATTGACGGCCGCCCGCAAAAATTTTGAAAAATAGCCTGGCCTAGCCCCCTTCTTCCGGCTATAAAAAAGGCTTATAACTGTAATTGGTAAGCCCACTTAGCTCAGCTGGTAGAGCACGTCATTCGTAATGACGGGGTCGGGGGTTCGAGTCCCTTAGTGGGCACCATTTCACGCCCGGCGCATATAAAGGCGGTTATCGCGGAAGATACGGGGAAGAACCCCCGAAAAGCGCGCCTAGGTTGGCTAGGCGGTGGCGCGCGAATAACAAAGCGGGTTCGAGTCCCTTAGTGGGCACCATTTTTCTAGGGGCTTAGGCTACACTGCCCAGCGCAGCGACTCATTTTAGATCATTGTCCACCCGTCATCCCCGCGAAAGCGGGGATCCAGGGGCGAGCAAACACCTTTTGTGGCTCTGGATTCCCGCTTTCGCGGGAATGACAATCAAAAAAAGCCACTGGCCCTGCCCGGCAATGCCTGTACAATATTCCTTTATCCCTATACACTGGTGAGAATCGGAAATGGACCCGTAGCTTCCCGCTTCGCTCCTTCGGAGCTTCGCAGGACAAGCAGCTGGCCCGCCGCAAGCGGCATAGCGCGAGCGGGAAAATAAAAGAGCGTTGATTAAGATGGACCCGTAGCTCAGCTGGATAGAGCGTTGCCCTCCGAAGGGTAGAGAGTTAGATATCAAATCAGGTTTTTGTGTTGATATTTCAATATCTTAATAGGTTTCTTAAACCACACAAAACAGTGGGGCAATCACCGAATAAGCACCGACAAATAGATTATTCTTATGGCAATGGAAGATGCTCTGGTCTTCGAAATCCAAAATTTTCCCAAGCTTTCCTAAAAAAGGGAATTAATATTTTTAATGGTGGGTCGTCAACAGAAACATTATCTATCTCGACTATCACTTGATTGGTAACTGCGTTTCCTGCGGTAAGAAAATCATATCGCCTATTAGGTGGCGGTGGGGGAAGAACCACTTTGTAATTCATTATTCCACTCATACCAGCAATTACTTTTATATACTTTAATTTTTTGGGATCTGTATTAACAAATGGCGGACCCGAGACGATTCGAACGTCCGGCCTTCGCCTTCGGAGGGCGACGCTCTATCCAGCTGAGCTACGGGTCCATTACAAAGCTTTATAACATGGTTAAATACTAGTTTCTAGCGTAGTTTTGGGCTTACAGTGGCCATACAATGAATTATATTGGCCCCATGACCCTAATCGCTTTTGAAAACATCCCCATTGCCGAACAACGCGAGCCGATGGTTTCGCTGGGCGATTTTCCTTTTATTTGCGTTCCGGTTTATCACAAAAACGGCTGGGCGGATTCGCCGGATATGTTTTTGCGCCAAGGCCTTGCGGAAAGGCTGCTGCGCGCCCAGGAACAAAATCTTGCACCCAAGGGCTTGCGCTGGATCATTTTCGACGCCTGGCGGTCGCGCGAGGTGCAGGCGAATATTTACCAATATTATTGGGACAAACACAGCGCGGAAAACCCCGATTGGTCTGCAGATCGAATCCGCGATCACACCGGAACCTTTGTCACCGTGCCGTCCAAATCGGAACGCATCCCGCCGCACGCCACAGGCGGTTCGGTGGATTTGGGGCTTTATGATTCTACAAAAAATCTTGTTGTCTCGATGGGCGCGGATTTCGACGAATTCACGCCCAAAGTGCGCAGCGATTATTTCGAACAGCCTGGACACGATCAAACCATTCGCGATTTGCGCCGTTTGATGCGCGACGCCTTGGCGGGGCAAAACATCACCGGCGATGAAGACGAATATTTTCACCAGGATTACGGCAATCAGAAATGGGCGGTTACGGCAAACCGGCCCGCCGCGCCTTATGGCGAGGTGATCGAATGCCGCATGGAAAATGGCAAGGCCGCCGCCTTGTACGGCGCCGATTATGACGCCGCGCGGCAGGCGGCGCGCCTGAAAGCCATTGAAGGCGGCTTAACCCTGGCCCATCCCAGCCGCAAGGCGGTAAAACCCCTGCCCGTTCCGGCGCTTTTGGTTGCGGAAAAAATGGCGCGGTAGCGGCTTTCTACAGCGAAAACCGGGGCAAAATTATCCATTCGGTAAGGATTTCATGCTACCAAAAAGGGTATGCCCGATAAAAACGCGCATTCCGCGCAAGCCCAGCTATTGCAACAAGCCCAAGACGCCGTCCAATCGGGAAACGGCGACAAGGCGGCGCATTTTTTGGAACATATCATCAAACAAGACCGGGCGCATTTCGCCGCCTTGTCCCTGCTGCTGGATGTCTTGTATCACAAAGCCGAATTCGACAAGCTGGAGCAATATTTGCAAGACGGCATCAAGGCCGCGCCGCAGGATCTGCGCCTGCGTATTTTATTGGCGCAATATTTCCTGTGGCGGGAATATGACGCGCGCGCCTATGACGTTTTGCAATATGTGCTGGCGCATCAGAACCGCAATCTGCAGGCGCTTTTACTGCTGACGCAATGTTTGGGGCGGATGCAGCGGCTCGATGAGGCGCATGCGCATGCCCGGCTGATTTTCCGCCTTTATGGCTTGCGGTTGGAATTCCTGCCCTATGTGATCGGTACGCTTTCCGCTTGCTGCGATTTGCAAAACCTGTCGCGTTTCGAAAAATTACTGGAAGAAGAAAATCTGCACCTGGCGCCGCATAATTTGCGGCTTTTGCCGCAGGATTTTATTTTTTACCTGCGCTACGGCATCAACACCGAAGGCCTGGCGCAAATCCGCCAGATTGCCGATTCCTGGAAACAGCGGGTGCAGCATCATGTGCGTTCTATCGGAAAAATGATCGGCGGCAAAAAACGCCGCATTACCCGGCTGGGCTTCGTGTCGCAAGATTTTTTCGACCACCCGGTCGGGCGTTTTTTCCAAAGCCTGCCGCAGGCTTTGTCGATGGGGCTTTTGCCGGATATGGAAATCTATTGCTATAATTCCGCCCCAGAGCGCGCGCAGGACAAGGTACATAAATCCATCAAGCAAAACGCCACCATGTTCCGACCGCTACATGGCCGCAGCAGCGCCGAAATAGCGGAGATCATCCGCAAGGACGAGGTCGATATACTGTTCGATCTGGGCGGCCATTCGGCGCGGTCTTTATCCTGGCTTTTCGCGCTGCGGCTTGCGCCGATTCAGGTTATGTGGCTGGGATGGGGCCATACCGGCGGCGCGCCGGAAATAGATTATGTGCTGGCCGATTCCTATTGCGCGCCGCAATCGGCGGAAATGATGCTGGAAAAGCCGTGGATACTCGACTGTCCTTATATGGTTTATGCCGGAAACGTCCCCGGCGTTTCGGCCCTACCCGCCTTTGTTGAAAATGGCCATGTCACTTTCGGCCAGCCCAACCGTATCGACAAATGGACGGCGGAAAGCATGGACCGGGATTCTGCGGTGTTGCGTGCCATTCCAAACGCCAAGCTTTTGGTGTTCCGCCCGGAGCTGCACAACAAAGTTCTGGGGCATCATATTTTCCAAGAATTTTCAAGGCGCGGCATCGCGCCGTCGCGCATAAGCTTGGCTGAAAACACGCCCCAAGATTACGCCGCCTATTTCGCGCGCTGCGATCTGGTTCTGGATCCGCATCCGGTTTGCGGCGGTGCGACCACGATGGACAGCCTGCTGCACGGGGTTCCGGTATTGACCCAAAGCGGCGAGATGATTTTCAGCCGCTTCAGCCATTCATTTTTGAATTATGCCGGCCTTGCGGAATTATCGGCGGAAAACCGCAAGGATTTCATTGAAAAAGCGGTGGCGTTGGCGGAAAACCCCGAAAAAATCCTGGCCCACCGCAACCACCTAAGCGGCTTTTTGTCCAACTCCCCCCTATGCGATATAGCAGGTCAAGCCCTGGCTTGGCGCAAAGCTTGCGCTGCGCTTTTGGCATAAAAAGCCATGCGTATTGCGCATAGCAGATAGCGCGTTAGGGAATTTGACATTAATGTGTCATTCGTTATAAAATTTCTATAAATAGCCGGGGCAAAATTTCTAATTGCTGTAAAAGCAAGTTATTGAAATTAAATTATAAATTCCCTTGGCAGCCAAAGTCTGGAAATACCGGCTGTGGTTACAGGAAAAGCGGTACGATAAA
>CAYRVJ010000122.1:0-4162 GCA_964427785.1 uncultured Alphaproteobacteria bacterium
CTGCCAATCCGATTGCCGCAAAGCGTAAATTTGCTGCATCTCCGGGGAATCCGGGATTTTACCCTTGGTCGACTTGCGCAACGCATAGATCATATCCGCCGCATCAAACGGGAACAAATCGGAAGCCATGCGTTTCAATTCAGCGCGATTGCGCGGCGGGAATTGCACAGCACGGGAAAAAGCGATGGCGGGATCCAGCGCCAGAATGCATTTTTCGCGCGGGCCGAAAGGCACAAGATCGGATTGCGGAACGATCCGTATGCGGCCAAGCATATCCGAACTTAAACGGAAATGTTTTTGCTGCAAATCCTTGTTCAAGGCGACAATCCGGCGCGGCAATAACGCAACCCGCCCCTTGGAAAAACGCGCGGAGCCAGCCATGCCGCCAGGCTTGCTTGTATGGGAAGAATCGAGTGGGAAAGCGTTGCTATCCATAATTTATTGCAACAATCCCGGCGTGCTGGATTGATCCGGCGAAGGCGATGGGGCCGCATCGGAATCCGGGGCCAATGTCGGCGGCGTGGAAGACGGCTTTGCCGAATAGATATAGCCGTCCTGAGAAGCGGCTGGTTTTTCCGATCTTAAATCCGGCTCCGAAGCAAAAGGCCGGTTTGGCGGCGGAGGCGGCGTAAATCCGCCGCTTGCGTTGGACTCCGCCGCATCTTCGAGCAAATCCGCCGGCAAGTCTTCTTGCACATTGCCCGATGTTTTGTCCGGCATGGCAGGCGTCATGGGTTTATTCGACGGAATGACATCGGCGGGCGATTGCTTGGCTTCGCCCAAATAAGGGTCTGGGGTCGTCGATTGCGACAAGATATCGGGATTGATTCTGGCAAGGCCGGATATCGCTTCGCTAACCAAGCGCGCCGAAACTTCGTCCATCACCAAATAAGGCGTCAAGAAAATCACAAGTTCGGTGCGCTGTTCGACATCGTTGGTATTGGCGAATGCCTGGCCCAGAAACGGTATATCGCCGAAGAACGGCACTTTGTTTTTGGTGCGGATGTTGTTGTCGCGGATCAATCCGCCGATCAAAATCGTCTTGCCATTTTGAGAAACAAGTTCGGTGTTGACCTCGCGCACGTTGAACCTTGGGCGTTCGCCGCTGGCGTCGTCGTCGGCGCCTTGGCGGGAATCCTGGATCTTGACCGCGAGATTCACCGTTCCGTCTTCGGCGATGCGCGGCGTGACTTGAAGGCTGACGCCGACTTCTTTGTCTTCAAATTCGCGTTTTGGAATATTGTCGCCGCCCTGCTGGACCGATGTGGTCAGCACCGATTTTACGATCCGCACCTGATCGGTGCTTTTGATAGTAGCGGTAGCGCGGTTTTTTACCAAAACGCGCGGACGCGACAAAACGGTCAAATTGGTTTCGCTGGCCAAAAGATCAAGCGTGGCGAAAGTATTGTTGGCCAAGGCCACAACGCCGATCCTGGCCGCAGGCGTCGCGATCGCGGCGGCGTTGCCTAGGCTTGTGGTAATGTCGCCTTTGACCTCCCCTAACCTTCCGCCCAGAAACCATTCTACGCCATAGGCCAAATTGTCGTTCAGTTGCACTTCGACGATGGTGGCGTCGATCAAAACGCTGGGGATTCTGTAATCCAACCGGTCGATGACTTTTTTGATTTCAAAGAATTGATCCGGCGTCGCCGTAATCATCAAAGAATTGTTCGGCGTGTTGCCGACGGCGGTAATCTCCGTGGCGTCTGGCAGCAACCCGGGAAGCAAAGTGCTGAGCGTGCCCTTGACATCATCCACAAGCTGATTGCGCAAAGCGTAATAGAAAACTTGCTTTTGGCCTTTGCCAGGCTGATCAAGCTGATCGACATATTGGTGAACCAGATCCCGCGTTTCCTTGCCATCTGCGACGATGACGACGCGCTTTGCGCCGGTTACCAAGGCCGCTTCGATCTGCTTTTTGCCTTCGGCGGAATTCATTCCCAACTGCTGCGGCAAGGCTTGCAGCAAAGTCACCATCGCTTCGGCGCTGATATGTTTGGGCGCATAGACGATGACATGCTTTTCGCTAAAGGATGGCACGTCGAGCGTCTTTAAAAAAGCGTCCACATAGCGTATTTCCGACCCGCTGCCGCTGATTACAAGAGTATTTTGCCTGTCCAGTATCGTCGCGCCTTCGGGATTAGAAATAAATGGACGAATGATTTGCAAAACCTCTCCCGCATCCAGGCTTTTCAGACGCCAAATTCCGCTGGCGTTGCCGATTTCGCCGCCGCCTGCTCTGCGGCTAATGGCGCCACGGTTGCCTATCGTATAGATGCCATCCAATTTGGCGACGACCACATCTTGCAAATCCAGGAAAGATTCGAACATGCGGCGAATTTCAAGATTGCTGAATTCGCCCTGCGCGATCCAATTGACTTCTTTGTCGGCGAATTCGCTGGTTATCACATAAGGCTGTTTAATGTATTCGCCGAACACAAATTCGATCACCGAGCGCAGCGACGTGCCGTTGAAATTGATTTCCACCTGCCGGGGTTGGTTTGGATCCTGGTCTTTTAAGCCGGAATCGGACAAAACCCCGCTGTTACTGTTGCCCGAAACGCCGCTTTTCCCTTCCAGCATTTGGCGCAGATCTTCAGAGGCGGGGTCTACGGAACCAGCAGACGCGCCGGAATCGCCGCCGGTTTGCGGCGGAGTCGGCATTTTATCCGGCCCTTCGGTAATAAGTTTGTTTCCGCCGGCACCCGCCCTGGTGTTATTGCGCAAGGTAAATTCGCTTACAACGCCTTCGCCATGCGGGATGGGACCGGTCAATGGCTGATCGTAATCGGCCATTTTATCCAGAATAGCTTGCGAATGAGCCGCACCTTGCAGCGCCCGCGCATCCGGCACATCCTTGGCCAAAAGATTTTCTTTTTTGTCGACAGGGTTTGCGATGAAATAATCGACTTCTTCTTTGCGCGGCAAAGAATCCCACGAACCGCAAGCGGCTAGAATGACGCTTAAAAGGGCAAAACCGGCAAAATGACGCCAATAGGTGCGGTCGCGGAACTGAAGCATTTATAAAACCTAACTTATTGAATGTTGATGTTCAAGGATTGGCGTTTTTGAACGCGATCCAGGTTTATATCAATTTCTTTCGGTCCTTGAGAAGAATTAATTTTGACCCTGCCATTCTCTACACCTTGAATTTGGCCGATATTGCTGTCGCCGCCAAGGGGAATGAACTTATTTCCTACGAAAGCGCCTTGTAAGCCCGGAAGATCGATCAAACCGCTTAAATCCGAGCTGGCCGGCGCGGACGCTGTGGATAAGCCAGCTTTTACCCTGCCCTGCCATGGTGCGCCGGATATATCGAATATATTCCTTTCAACAAAAGCCATGGCGGGGGGTATTGGTGCTCTCAAAGGGGCGTAATCGGTCTTAAGCCCAGCCTTTCCATAACCCAACCCAATAAGCCATGGCAGAAAAACGCTTGCCGCAAAGCCTATCAGGGCAAGACAAATGCCAATTAGCAGAAGACGGTTGAACCGAATAATGGCGTTCATGCTTACCATGCGCTATTCCGCCAGCCTGGTTACGAATAAATAAATCCGTCCGGAAACGGTGATTTCCTTTCGCGTCCTGTCGGTAAGCACGGAAAAATTATTCCAAATCATTCCGGCCTTGGAATCGCCGAGCAGTTTTAGCAAACCCAAAGCGTCGCTGGACGAAACCGCCCTAAAGTAAACGTCGCACAAAACTTTTTGTGCGCTTTCTGAAATAGGAACAGCATCGCCGACGGTTACACGCACATCGCCGACCGTCCCGGATTGCTCTAGTTTTGCTTTTAGCAAATTTTCCACCGAAGATTTTACATCGTTGAAATCCGGCAATAGCGCCAAAAGCTCGGCGCTATTTTCGGCATAGGTTGGCGCCAAACTGGTATAGGCGCGGCTTACTTCTTCATGGTTGCTTTTTAGGCTTAACAGCTTTGCCTTTTTTTCCAGCAAAGCTGCCATATCTTGTTGCGGCTGATTGTCATCCGTCACAATCGCAGCGTAATCGCCCGGCCCTTGACTCTGCAACCAAGTGGACTGATCGTACAGAACCGCCAAGCCCAACAAGCAGACCGCAATAACAAGCCATTGAATGCGTTTATTTTTTTGCAATTTTCCCTCGGATATATCAACCCTTATAGCCTTAATACCCTAAAAGGGTA
>CAYRVJ010000123.1:0-4126 GCA_964427785.1 uncultured Alphaproteobacteria bacterium
GTGATGGATGTGTTAAAGCAAACCTCGCCGACGGCTTCGCCCACGGCGCCGATGCCTTTGCCCCAGAATACGGTGCCATCGGCCAACACCAAGCACCCTGTCGCCTCAGAAGGCTGGCTATTGCTTTTATTCTTTTGTCCTTCGTCGAATAAGGACACAGACCGAGTGATTGCTGCAAGCCAGTCGCTTGTGGGCATTATGCGAATCCTTTGATTTTTTATGCTAAGAGCCATGGATAAGCAATCCATGGCTCTGCGTCAAGCAAAACTAAGATAAAAATGACGCTTCTTGCGGATAAGATTAAGGGGTAAGGCTTTGGCCTTACCCCTTGGATAGATATCGTTCCGCATTTCAGCCTAGTTGCTGATGCGGTGCGCCGTAACCGATTGGATATTCGATTGGAAAATCGGCTTTCCTTGATAGGTTCCGTTGCCCATGGCGCGTATGGTGATCCGTCCATTGGCTCCGACGCGTATAATGGCGTCGAATTGCAATGGCGCGCTGCCGTCCGGGTGGTTGAAGATTTGCAGCCCTTTACGCTTTACCGGCGCGGTATCGCTGGAAAAATCATAAGCGACGGCATAGCTGTCAGAAATATCCCATTCGAAAGTCGTGCCGCTAGCCGATACAAACCACAAGCCGGGGTTAAGGCCGGTTTTTTCAAAGTTGAAGTTGTTGGTGATTTGATTGATGGAGCCGGTCGCGTTCCATTCAAAATAATCGCTGTTGTTAACCAAATTGTTGGCCATGTCGACGCCGGTCAAATCACCGCTGACATGCAGATTGCCCACGCGCAAATCGGCGTCTTGGCCGTCCATCGTTTTGATCGCAACGGTGTTGCGTGGATCAAGCGGACCGATGCGCGGGGTTTTCAACTGAATCAAGAAATCCGCGTCGGTGGTAGGCTCGAACGCCGCCAAGATGCGCATGCCGCGCTGGAAGACACCATTCGGGCCACCGGTGAAGTAGTTGATGTCGATGCCGTTATGCTTGGTTTCAAGGCCGTTTGTGGCATAAACCTTGTCTAGCATGATGCGGGAATGCTTGCTTTGGCCGTAATTATACAACGAAAACAGATTGTCTATGTTCCGCTGCGTGTCTCCGCCAGGTCCGGTTTCCATGCCGCCCGCCGTTATATCGGTTTGCGGGACCAAGCCAAGTTGATGATTGTTGTTGTCGCCCATGATGGCGATGCCGCCGACGCGGATGTCGGCATATTTGCCGTCCGCTTGCGCCGCCGTCTTAAAGGCGAAAGTATGCCTGCGGTCAAACGGATTGGCTTGACGCGGGGATTTCGCCTCGAAACGGAAATCGCCGTCCGCAGCACCCGCTGTGGTCGCATAGATTTTGAATCCGCGGCGGAAAGTATGCTGGTCGAAATAATTGACATCCAAACCGTTATGCTTGGTTTCAAGGCCGCTATAGGCGTACACTTTTTCTACCTGGATGCGGGCATGACGATTGATCGCGCCGTTCCAGAACCTAAACAGATTATTGACGTTCAGGTCGTTGTTGTTGCTATACGGATCTTGCGATTCGATAACTTCTGTCGGCGGTTCGGTAGGGGCAAGAAGGAAACGGTGATTGGTGTTGCTGCTGGATTCAATCAGTAAGCTGGATGTGCGCAAACGTCCGGATACCGTCGCATTGCCCTCGACATGCAGTTTGTCGACCGGATTGGTGGTTCCGATGCCGACATTGCCGGGATTGTTGTTGTATTGGTGGTTGCCCGATACGGTCCAGCTGGAATTGCCAGCGGGGCCAGCCGGGCCTTGCGGGCCCGGTTGTCCGCCAGAGCCAGGAGGCCCTTGCGGGCCTTGCGGGCCCGGAATGGCAAGGCCGGTGATTTGGATGGTGTCGTCGCCGAGCATTTGCAGGCTAAGCGTGCCTGCGGCCTGAAGGCGGCGGAAATTCAAAAAGGTCGAATTGTTGGCGATTGTTTTGTTCTTGAAGATATCGGCACGCTGCACGTTGGTCGCGGTTCCGGTGCCGTCGCCGACATTGTTGCCGGTCAAATCGGCGGTCGATGTGGTGTTGGTCAAAACAATCTCGTTGCCGATCGTTTGCACGGCCAGCCTGTTGTCAGCCGAACGGATGGAGCGGAATTGCAGATTGGTTCCAGAAATGCCGGAAAAAGACCGCCCGGGGCCGGTTCCGACGTTTTCCGCGCCGGTGATGGTTCCGGCTCCGCCGCCGCCAAGGGAATGAATGCGGATATTTTCACCTTCTTCGCTGATGGAGATGTTGTTTCCTGCGACCAAGGAACGGAAACGCAGCTCGCTTGTCGGCGTGACTTGGTCAGGCACTTGCACCTTGTCCAAGAATACGCGCGCGGTGTTGGCCGGCGCTACCGCGCCGCTGGCAAGGCCGGCGGTCGATCCGGTGACATAGGGGTCTTGTTCGGCGACGCAACGGAATTCCGTTGTTCCGCCGGGGCCGGTATTTTCAAAAATCAGCTTTTGGGTGGTCCAATCGCAGACCTCTAGACCCGACACCATATTGGCGGCGCCTTGGCCGTTATTGTTCAAGGCGTCGGTGATGGTCACGACGATAAACTTGTCGTCGCCCGCGATGGGTACGCCGCCGCTGGTTTCGGTTTTGATTTCTTCTTCGGTTTTGGCGCGGGTATAAGTGCCATAAGGGCCGGCTTCTTCCGTAGTCAATTCATCGCATGTCAATTCCTGGACACTGTTTTTGCCTGGGGAAATAAAGGCATAGGCGGGCGCGCGGGGGATCTCGGTGCGGGTTACTTTGGCGTTGCCGGGCAAAGTAATCGGTGTCACTTCGTTTTCGCCTGGGGCTGGGGCGGCTTCGTCGCCGTTAAAAAAGGCGCAATATACGATTTGGTTGCCTCTGCCGTCCATTTGGCTGCCGAATTCGCCGGGGACATATCCTCCACCGCCAATCGGGGTTCCGCCGGATGGGTCTTTGACCGCATAAACTGGGTTCAAGATGCTTCCCGTAGTGAGGGTCGCTGTGCGTGCGGCCGAGTTATTCAAGCTGACAAAGGTGGAATTGGTGACCGCCTGATGGGTTACGGTTTGCTGCAATTTTGCTTGCCTTGTGGCCGAATCGACCATAAAGGTTGTGGCAGCGCCCATGGCCACCATAAGGCCCAATATCCCGGCTATGACATAGCCCGATTGATTTTGACGGTTTTTGGCCAAAAATTTGTTATTGCACAGCATAATTATCATGCTCCTTTGCAAGCTTTGATTCTAAATTGTTAGGAAATAACAAAATCAAGAAAAATTTTGAAAATTTATTCCTGAGTATTACTCCTTGCCCCATAAGTATTACTTATTGGCCGGATAGTAACACAATTTATTGCACTTGCAAAATAGTATTTAAGAAAACGTTAATTCCATTACATAAAAAAGCCCGCATAAAGCGGGCTTTTCCTGAAAGTTGAAATTAGATTTAGTCTAATCTTTCTATTTTGCTTCGGCCTTTACCAGCTTGGCTTGCTTGTGCTGGGCTTGTTCCAAATTGGCCAGGCGGCTTTCCATCGACTGCATCATCGCGGCTTGCTGCGCAAGCTGGGCTTTGAGCATTTCGTTTTCCGCTTTCAGCGTTTTGACGCTTTCGATCAATGGCGCGATCAATCCGACATAATTGACGGTTTTCTTGCCAGTGATCTTGTCGGTATCGACCAGGAATGGGAAGATTTTTTCCACTTCCTGGGCGATCAGGCCGATGTGGGTTTTGCGCAGCGATCCTTCGGCACCGGCTTCTTCGGTGCCGTCTTTCCACTGATAGCTGACGCCGCGCAGGGCCAGAACTTTATCCAAGCTGTCCACCAAAGCCTCGATGCCGGTTTTCAACCTGCCGTCGGATGTTTGCTGCAAGGCGACATAGTATATGTCCTTGGCTTGCAAATCGGCATGCTCGCGCACAGAGTTCACTTCTCTAAAATCGCGTGCATTGGCGTCTTTGGTTTTCATGATGTGGAACCGGGTCGAATCCAGTGGCGTGTTTGCGGCATCACGCTTTGGATCAATCACCACGCCGAAAGCGCGGTTTGATCCTGAATTAGAATTATCCGTGAACAATTTCATGCCGCGGTTGTAGCTATCGGCAGTTGGGCTAGAAAAATGCGTAATGAAAACGCCGTTATGCTTGGTGA
>CAYRVJ010000124.1:0-4120 GCA_964427785.1 uncultured Alphaproteobacteria bacterium
TCTGTGTCTTGGACAAAAATACAGAGTATATAAGGACGGAGTGGAACATAGACAACACCACAGTCTGTATAGACTTTTTCATCTGTATCCGCCCTTTCAAAAACCCCCTATTTTGTGAGCAATTAAGACATCTTTTGGAACACCTGCGGGAATTTTGTCATGAAAAATTGTTCTAGTCAGAATATCGAGAAGATAGTTAGACTCTGCTTCTAGGAGGAAGGAAGCCAAGTAAAGGCTTCTAAAAATTGAGGAGTACGATTTTGGTGAAACAAGTGGAGAGGAAGAGGCGACGTTAACCTCAATCTCGAGATTCTCATAAACTTCCTCTACTTCTTTGTTAGTAAGCAAGGCATAAAGTGTCTGATAAGCAGTATTATCTGACTCTTGAAGACTGAGCTTAACAAGTTCCTCGATGGTAATGGGCGCCCCAGGCCCTCTTTGCCAAAGACTGCCAAATCTGTTGTCTAAGTGCTCTTCTTTTAGAAAAACTCTATCCGTTAACATTATATCCCCCTTTTCTACTTTCTTAAGAATAGACATTGCAAGCGGTACCTTAGAAAGACTCGCAAGTCTAATCTCTTCTGTGGCGTTAACACCTATTGAAACACCTGATGGCAAATACTCAAAGTACACACCTACTTTACCTTCTAGAGGGTCAACATATCCCCTTAGGGCTTTTCTAAGTGGTACGAAGTTAATAATAACATCGTTAGGATTTTCTAGAAAAACTCTCTTTGAGACTAGTGGGAATTTTTCATAGTTATCTACGTGGTTACCCTTTTGATTAAAAAGGAAAAGAACTGTAAGTGCTAAAGTTATCACTGAAAGAATTCCAAGAATGACGAGAAGGATGTCAATATTAGACTCACTCCAACTTCTCAATCTATGAATTAACGAGAACCGAGAGTCGGTTATTTTATTTTTTTCTGACATTTATCAGTGTAATATGTCATCTAGTATATCATTTTCTTTTATTTAGTAATCCACAATAGAGTATTGGTTAGACTCTAATTCTACTCAGTGACATCTGGCAAAGTTATAGTATCTACAGGAGTAGCCTCTGGCTGCACTGAAGCCTCTGTAGGAGTATTTTCTTGGGTGGTCACATTCTCTTCTGAGGGAGCTGAAGGTTCGTCTACCTCTTGTGGTAGAGTCTCCTGGTCACCACTTGACGCCCCAGCTGTACTCCCATCATTACTCTCACTTCCTGGTTCTGGGTTAGACGAAGTAGTAGCTGTCCCACTGCTCTCAGAGGAGGCATTTTCTTCTGTTGCAGAGCCGGATTCAGTTGAAGACGCTGTACCGTCGTCAGACTGAGTACTTGTTCCCAGACTTACTCCTTGTTGTCCCGAAATGTTAAGTATATTGGTAAGGGTGTTTTTATCGATACACAGATCCTCAAGACAGAGCACTTTAGCTACGATACGACCATTCTCATCAATTGACCAAGTACCACTCGCAGATGCAATTGATTTAACATTTAAGATTGCTACACCATTTGCGTTAAGGTCCACATTTCCTGTTGTGAGCATGCCTGTGGTTGTTGCGTTCTTTCCTGCGATATCAAGTTTCTGGAAACTGTTTTCCACTAACATGAGAACCTTATCTCTACCTTCTGCATAATCTGAGAGTGCACGACCGATTGACCTGCCCTCACCTGTAAGTTTCATCGCATGCCCTGGCTGTGTCAAGGAAACTGTAAGGTAATCTCCTTGCTTAACTTCACCATTTTCAGCAGTAACCTTAACCGGGATTCGACCCTGGAACGCCACAGGCACACCATTTTTAACATTCTTTCCTAGAATGATACCTGGGTTGGTAGAAATAACTCCTACAGCCTCATAAGCATTTACTGCTTTACGAACGGTACTCATAGTATAAGTGTCATCGTCTGTTGAAGTGCCGTTCACTGACCACTGTGTTGTAGAGGTACTGAAGGCTACGATTGTTCCGGCGTCTACCGCTTCTACCGCTTCAAACTTTTCAGCAAGGTCAGCTGCTGCATCGATATCAAATCCAGTAGCTCTGACACGTCCTGAGACTCTTAGGACTTCGTCATCAACCTGACTACCATCGTTACCGATACCGATAACATTCGTAGCTGTGTTAACAATAAGTGTTGGAAGTGTACCAGTACCTACCCTGAATCCTCCCCAAACGTCAAGCGTAGTAAGAGCTGACGATGTTCCGACTCCAACAAAACCGTAATCATTAAGTGTTAAGTAAGACGTCCCCGAGGTAGATGCAAACGAGAAGGAACTAGCGGTAATGCTACCTGAGACGGTGAGATCTGCGTTGATAGTTGAGGTACCGTTTAGAGTGATCCCGGAGTTAGCTATAGATAGAAGTGATGATCCACTAACTGAGGTAACATTTACAATAGTTGACGACGCAGACCCTTGGATGTAGAACGTTGCTTCTTGTGTAGAAGTACCTATAGCAACCTTAGAAGAAAGTGCATCTACTTCAAATGCTTTGTTAGTGGTATTACCGACGAGAAGAACACCTTCTGTAGCGATGCTATTTTCTGCAAAGACAGAGCCTGAGGTGACTGTTTGAGCTACTGTAAGATTACCTTGTGTGAGAATGTCTCCGAGTGCAGTAATGCTTGCCGCAGTCACGTTTCCTAAGAATGTACCGTTACCAGCCGCATCAAGGGCGATAGCCTCAACACTGCTTGAACCTGTTGTAATAATCGAGAATTTCTTTGTAGGTGAAAGCTTAACTTCGATATCATCATCTGTTGCTGAAGTGAGAGTACTTAGTGAGACCTCACTAGTCACAACCTTTGGTGTAATGATTTCAAGTGCAGCACTTAGTCGATCAGTAATAACTTCAGATAGATTCAGTGACTGAGCTAGGTCATTTGCCTTAGCTACGAAGTGGATGAGGGCACGTTTAGCAACCGATAGTTCTGGTGAACTTGTGGCAGTGGTTGTGGCATTCTCCGTTGAAAGCAGATCTTCAATGTCTGTTCCATTATAGTAACTAGTCTTAATGAAGGCGCCAACAGTTCCTGTGGCCACACCAGAAAGCGGAGTCATAGCTTGGCCGATTATCTGACCAGCCTTTGTAGCTTTCATCGCGTACCCAGGCGTTGCTGATGTTGTTAGGAGGTCACCTGGTGTAATGTCACCATTTTCGGTACTAACGAGAACTGGTACACGACCAGAAAGAGCAACAGGAACTGGAGCGTTAACGGTGTTCGATGTTGGGTCAAGAAGAGTAAAGCCAGGTTTTGTAGAGACTATACCAATAGCTTCTCTGTCATAAGGTTTGTTAGTTTTCTTAATACCTGCAGATATTTCTGAATCTAGTGCAACAACCATACCAGCTGAGAGCGAAAGATCTTGTGTGTAGTAGAGCTCAGCAAGGTCGGCACCAATATTTACCCTAGTAGCTTTTACATTACTTCCAGCAAAGACAGTAACAGCATTTCCTGCACTTGTAGTATTTTGTGCCCACCTCAACTGAACAGTACCAGCTGTTGAGGAAGTAATATAACCACGAATTGTTATTGGTCTTACGTTACCACCATCAGCAGCTGGTGTTACTGATATTGTTGTTGGTGTGCCGTCACAATCATTTCCACTAGCACTTACGGTAGTAGGGGCGTCATAGTCATAAGTCATTGTATAGCTACATGTCCAACCTGTCGCACCAAGAATATCGACTTTAAAGTCTGGTGTTGCACTGTTGTTATTTCTGTAAAGAAGATTAAATTCAAATGATGTTGTCTGACTTGCTGCAACCGGCCAAGAAAGATGGTTATCATTTTGGATTGTATTGTTAACCACTTGCTCGTTAGCTGACTTAACAATATAAACATCTTCCAGTCCAAAGTGACAGTCCCAAGTAGCTGTACTTGATGCCCAACGAAGAACTTCACCGTCAGAGCAACCCCTTAGCATTCCGAGAGTCCCGTCAGCGTAAACTGTAAGACCTGAGGAGGATGTTGTTCCTGTGATATCTGTACCCGAATTCGAAAGTAGTGTAGTACTAGCCATCTGAGTCCACCCACCTAATGCATTTTTGATTTCTATTACCCCGCCATTGTCACGGAACCCGTATCCAGATGAGCTAGTTGCTGTTCCAAAGTTTAGGTATCTATTTGAACCTT
>CAYRVJ010000125.1:0-4093 GCA_964427785.1 uncultured Alphaproteobacteria bacterium
CGCTTGAATATGTTCCAGGTGCGGTTGTCGTTGGCCGCGGAATCGCACATTCCTTGCAGAACCCGCATCGCGGTTTTGTTGCGGATATAGGGAACCGAGTGACGGCTATTGCCCCGGCGCGGATAATTTCCGCCCATGTTGCTTTTGTTGTACCCGCTCATTTGACCCTCCTGGCCGTTTTTAAGTTTTTATTCTTCTAAATTTTTATCTTTTTCCCAATGGAACGTAAGACCGCTTGACCGATCCGGTATAAAGCTGGCGCGGACGCGCAATGCGGAATTCGGGATCTTCGATCATTTCTTTCCACTGTGCGATCCATCCTGCGGTGCGCGCAAGCGCGAACAGAACGGTGAACATGCTGGTCGGGAAGCCCATTGCTTTCAGGATGATCCCGGAATAGAAATCGACGTTGGGATAAAGTTTTTTCGATACGAAATAATCGTCCTGCAAAGCGATGCGCTCCAATTCCATCGCAAGATCCAAAAGTGGATCTTTGATGCCGAGCTCGTTCAAAACTTCGTGACAGGTTTTGCGCATAACCGTGGCGCGCGGATCGTAGTTTTTGTAAACGCGGTGGCCGAAGCCCATCAGACGGATGCCATCTTCCTTGTTTTTGATGCGCTTGACGTAATCCGCGACCTTGTCTTTATGGCCGATTTGCGCCAGCATTTCCAAAACCGCTTCATTGGCGCCGCCATGCGCCGGGCCCCATAAAGAGGCGATCCCGGCGGCGATGCAGGCGAAAGGATTGGCGCCGGACGATCCCGCGCTGCGGACGGTGGATGTCGATGCGTTTTGTTCGTGGTCGGCATGCAAGATCAAAATCCGGTCCATCGCTTTGGCGAGGATCGGGTTGACTTTATAGTCTTCCGCCGGAACGGCGAAGCACATGCGCAAGAAATTGCTGGAATAATCCAAATCGTTTTTCGGGTAAACGAAAGGCTGGCCGACGGAGTATTTATATGTCATCGCGGCCAGCGTCGGCATTTTCGCGATCAGGCGGTGCGACGCGATCATGCGCTGTTCGGCGACGCGTATGTCCAAGCTGTCGTGATAAAAAGCCGACAAGGCGCCGACGACGCCGCACATCACGGCCATAGGATGCGCGTCGCGGCGGAAGCCGCTGTAGAAAAAGCGCAATTGTTCATGCACCATGGTGTGGTGGGTGATCGAATAGATGAAATCGTCATGCTGCTTTTTGTTCGGCAGTTCGCCGTTTAACAACAGGTACGCGGTTTCAAGGAAGCTGCTTTTTTCCGCCAACTCGTCGATCGGATAGCCGCGATGCAGCAGAACGCCTTCGTCGCCGTCGATGAAAGTGATCTTGGATTCGCACGAGGCGGTGGACGAAAAGCTGGGATCGTAAGTGAAATGGCCGGATTCGGCGTAAAATTTCCGCACATCGAAAACCGACGGTCCAAGCGTGCCGTGGTAGACCGGAAGATTATAGGTCTTGCCCTTGATCGGATCGTGGATACTGGCGGAGTTTTCGCTTTTGGGTTTCATTTCGGTAACGGTTGCGGCTGGAGGCGTCATGACAAAATCCTATCGCACAAAAATGCTTTAAATAAAGTCTTGAAAATGGGTTGGGAGAACAGAGACAACAAGATAGGTTGCACAAGCCATCCTACCTGAATCTTTGTGCGCCGCAACATTATCTTAATCCGGATATAGTGAGAAAATCGTTAATTTCACGGGAAGCTGTTCAATTTTTTATGTTTTTCGCCGAAAATTAATAGGGCGTTAATGGATCCAGTTAAATTTTTAATGCGGGCAGGAGGGGGCTTGCCTTTACATCTCATTGATGCTGCGGCACCGTTCGCGTATTTCATGCTTATCGGATTTGTCTTATGGTCGACACAATTCTCAGCAGCTTGCGGGAAATTCCTTAATTTTAAAAAAAGGAGACGATCATGGCAATCACCAATCGAAATGAACTGAATCCCGATGGGTCAAGAAACCTCGACCGATCCACAATGAGGCTTTTGGCTATTATCGCCGCTTTGCTTTTGGCGGCAGCCATAGGTTATGGGTTTTATTATTACATGTACCGCGCCGATCCCATGAATTATTCGGCTTATGGCACAACCACGCTTGTGCCCTCGACCAATAGCCCCGCGCCTACAACCGGCACTAGCGGCAATTATGGAACAACAAATAGCGGCTCAGAAGTTGCCCCGCAACAGCAAGGGAGTTCTTACAACTTCGCCCCTAATCAAGACCGCACAACGCCGGGAACCACCACCGATCAAATGCCGGTCAGCCCGGATATGGCGCGCGGTCAGTAGCGGTATGGCGGTTTAGCCGGCAACGGCTGCCGCCTGTACCCTGCGGCTTACTTCCTCTTTTTCCAAAATCTCCATCACCTCGAACAGGGATGGAGATTGCAGTGTTCCGGTCAATGCGGCGCGCAAAGCGGGGCCGATATCGCCCAATTTCAAATTGTTGCGTTGCATGTAATCTTTTACTGCGGCTTCGATGGCGGGAGCGGACCAATCCTGAGCCGATTGCAGAACGGAAAGGATCGCTTGCAGCTTAGGCTTGCTGTTGTCGTTGATCGCGGCACGCGCCTTTTCATCCATCGGCAAGGGTAGGCCGCGCACGTAAAACATCGCGCTTTGCGCCAATTCCAATATTGTTTTGGCGCGGGGTTTCAGCCCCTTTACGCCCTTTAAAAGCCGCGCTTTTTGCGCGGCGTCAAGCGTCATTCCCAATTCTTTTTCGATCAGCGGTACGATTAAATCCACAAGCCTTTGATCGTCCGCTTCTTTGATATAATGTGCGTTGACGTTGTTGAGCTTGTCAATATCCAGCCGCGAAGGCGACCGACCGATATCGCGCAGCGAAAATATTTTCGCGGCCTCTATGCTGGAAATAATTTCGACGTCGCCATGTCCCCAGCCCAGGCGCAGCAAGTAATTGCGCATCGCTTCGGGCAAATAGCCCATGTCGCGGTAAGCTTCGACCGCAAGCGCGCCATGGCGCTTGGACAGCTTGGCGCCGTCGGCGCCGTGAATCAAAGGAATGTGCGAAAAGGACGGCACCGCCCAGCCATTGGCCAGGTAAATTTGCCGCTGCCGGAACGCGTTGTTCAAATGATCGTCGCCGCGTATCACATGGGTGATGTTCATGTCGTGATCGTCTACCACCACGGCAAGATTATAGGTCGGCGAGCCGTCGGAGCGCAAAAGAATCAAATCGTCGAGCTGCTCGTTGGCGACCGATACTTCGCCTTGGACTTCGTCTTGGATCGCCGATGTTCCGCTTTGTTCGGCTTTCAGGCGGATCACGGGCTGGATCCCGGCGGGAGCATCTTTTGGGTCTCTGTCGCGCCACCTGCCGTCGTAACGCGGCTGACGGCCTTCGGCTTGCGCTTTGTTACGCATTTCTTCCAATTCTTCCGGTGAGCAATAGCAATAATAGGCCTTGCCCTTTTCCAACATGTCGCGGGCGATTTCGGCATGGCGGTTCGACCGCGCCATTTGAAATACCACTTCGCCGTCCCAATCAAGACCCAGCCATTTCAGGCCGCCGAAAATCGCCTCCACCGCCTCGGGCGTGGAGCGTTGCTGGTCGGTGTCTTCGATGCGCAGCAGCATTTTGCCGCCCTGGCCGCGCGCGTAAAGCCAGTTGAAGAGGGCGGTGCGCGCCCCGCCAATATGCAGGAATCCGGTGGGGGAAGGGGCGAATCTTGTGATGACGGTCATTGCGGGTTTTGCTTTTTTGTGCCAGTTTCAGGCCCGATCAAGGAGCCTTCTTGCCTATCCTTAGCAAACTTCCCGCCACAATGCAAAACCGCCTTTCGGCCATAATAGGGCTGGAAAAAGACCGGCTGTTTTACTGGCTGCCTGTCTTGTGGGGGCTTGGCATCGGGCTTTATTTTCAGCTTGACGGCGAGCCGCCTTTTTCTTTGTCTTTCTTGTTGCTTGCGGTGATGTCGATTGCCGCCATAACGCTAAGGCGGCGTTTCGGCTCTACGCGCCTGGCCTATTACGCAGCTTTGTCTTGCGCCATGATCGCGCTTGGTTTCTTTTTAATTCAATGCCGCAGCCTGTATATAGGAACCGCCATTCTGGCCGAAGAAATGCGGCCC
>CAYRVJ010000126.1:0-2383 GCA_964427785.1 uncultured Alphaproteobacteria bacterium
TTGGGGTCAAAGGCGATTTCGGCGGACCATTTTTCAAACGCGCCGGAAAACTCGCCGCCATTCATGGTCGCGGTGAAGGCGATTTTACTTTGGGCATAATCCGTCTGCCAAAGAGGCGCGGCATAAAGCGGCAGCGGCAAGAACAAAAGGATCATAAGCGGCTTGAACCATTTCAAGGGCAGCATGCGGTATATAATCCCGTCGCGCTTGAATAAATGCTGCATCGCCGCGCCGACATGCAGCGTGATCAGTCCGATCAACGCCCAGGCGATGATTTCATGCGCGTCTTTTGCCATATCCGCCGTGCCCTCGTTGATCCAGCTTTGCGGCACCGGCAAATGCGGCCATTCGACGCCGCCGAAAAACAAGGTCGGAATTTGCAAAGGCGACAGCGACACCATCAGCCAGCCCGAAAGCGGCATCAAGATCATCGCGGCGTAAAGCGCAAGATGGGTTGCATGCGCCGCGCGCTTTTGCCATTGCGGCAGAATTGCGGGAAGCGGCATGGTTTGTTTCAGGCGGAAATAAATCCGCAACGCCACAAGCAGCAAAACCAAAATCCCAAAGGATTTGTGCCATTGATAAACGAAAAATTTATCCGCGCCAAAAGGAATCCCCACCATGATAAACCCTATGACGAGCAGCATGACGATCAAAACGGCCATCAGCCAATGCAGGATAATGCTGGGAATTGTGTAACGCATGACCTCGTCCTAATTGCTTTTGGCTTCGCCCGCATGGTTGAATTCTGCGGCAATCGTCAGCGTGACTTCGTCGCCGACATAGGGAATGCCCTCGTTCATGCCGAATTCAGACCGCTTGATCGCGCCGCTGGCGGTGAATCCCAAAGTATATTTTCCGCTAAAGCTGTTCATGCCGCCGCCGGTCCAGGTGACATCCAGCGTGACCGGCAGGGTTTTGCCCAGCATCGTCAAATCGCCGGTCATGCGCCCGGTCGTGGCGCCGGTTTGCATAATCGCCGTGCTGGCAAAGGTTATGGCCGGGAATTTTTCGACGTTGAAATATTTTTCACCGCGCAACTTGCCCTCTAACACCTCGTGATTGGTGTCGATTGAGCTTGGGTCGATGGTGACATGCACGCTGCTTTGTTTTGCGGTTTTGCTGTCTACCTGCAAGATGCCGTCGAATTTATTGAACCTGCCGTAATAAGGCGCATAACCCAAATGATTCAGCGAAAACATAATCGTGGCATGGCCTTGGTCGATGCGGTAAACACCCGGTTCGACGGTTGCCCAATTCAAGCCGATTTCTTCTGCGGCATGCGCGTATGCGGCAGAAAGGCAAGCAAGCAAAGCGAAAGTAACAAATAAGCGTTTCATGGATAACTCCCTGTTGATCGTATAAATGTAGAGTGTCCGGTATTTGGTGTCTAGGAAAACCCCCGACGCTCATGGTGAGCTTGTCGAACCATGGGCTTGTAACCACGGTTTTTGTCGCTTATCCTTCGACAGGCTCAGGATGAGCGGGTGGATTTTTTCTCTAAACATCGCTCCCTTTTCTCAGCCCCGCCCAATATTCCAATCTCTTTTTAATTTCGGCCTCGAATCCCTTGCCGCGCGGCTCATACAGGCTTGGGCGTTCCATGCCGTCGGGGAAATAATTTTGTCCGGAAAATCCTTGCGCGGTGTCGTGGTCATAGGCGTAATCCTTGCCGTAATCCATGTCTTTCATCAATTGCGTTGGCGCGTTCAGTATATGTTTGGGCGGCGCCACCGATCCCGATTCGGCGGCAAGGCGTTTTGCCGAACCAAGGGCCGTATAGGCGGCGTTGGATTTCGGCGCGGTGGCCAGATAGATCACGGCTTGCGCCAGGCACAGCTCGCCTTCCGGGCTGCCCAAACGCTCATAGGCCTGCCAGGCCGCCAGCGTGTGCGGCAAGGCATGGGGATCGGCCAGGCCGACATCCTCGCTGGCGAAACGCAGTATCCGCCTTGCGATGTAATTCGGGTCTTCCCCCGCGACCAGCATGCGCGCCAGCCAATACAACGCAGCGTCGGCGTCGGAACCGCGCATGGACTTATGCAGCGCGCTGATCAAATTGTAATGGCCGTCTTGGGATTTGTCGTAAAGCGGGCGGCGTTTTTGCACGAATTGCAATAAGGCTTTTTCGTCCAGCGGCTTTTCCAATTTCGCCGAAAAAATACTTTCCGCCATATTCAACAAATATCGCCCGTCGCCATCCGCCAATTCCAAAAACATAGGCCGCGCCGATTCTGTCAGCGGCAGTTTCTTGCCAAGCAAATCTTCGGCGCGCGATATCAGCGTTGCCAAGGCGGCTTGATCCAAAGAGCGCAGCACCAAAACCTGCGCGCGCGATAAAAGCGCGCTGTTCAACGCAAATGAAGGGTTTTCTGTGGTCGCG
>CAYRVJ010000126.1:2393-4059 GCA_964427785.1 uncultured Alphaproteobacteria bacterium
GTCGCGCCGACCAGGATCACCGTGCCGTCTTCGGCATAGGGCAGCAACACATCTTGCTGCGCGCGGTTGAAACGGTGGATTTCGTCGATGAACAGCAAAGTGCCGCGCCCCATGGCGCGGTTTTCCTGCGCGGTTTGAAAATGCGCGCGCAGATCGCTTACGCCGGCTGCCACCGCCGATACAGGCTCGAACAGCAAATCACATTGCTTGGCGAGCAGGCGGGCGATGGTGGTCTTGCCGGTGCCGGGCGGGCCCCAAAAAATAATCGACGATAATTTTTTCTGTAAAACCATTTGCGCCAGCGGCGCGCCGGATTGCAGCAAATGATCTTGGCCCACGACTTCGGATAAGTTTTTGGGCCGCAACCGTTCCGCCAGCGGCGCTTGCGGCGCGGTGTCGGCAAAAAGGCTGGCATGGGCGGGGTTTGTTTTTTGGGGCTTGGCCATGATCAAGTATAGAATATAGGGCAGGGCAGGGGAAAGCCCAAGCTTTGTCTATCTCTGCCGCAGGAAGTCAGCCCGCTCTTTCGGGTCTAGTCGAACGCAAGGATATAGACTAGCGGTTGAACCGGCGATGAAAGCGAGTTGATATCCGTAAAGAGGGGTGGTTTTTTCCAATTCCTGCAATTTCTCAATGGCATTTCCAGCGAGTGCTTTGGCTTTTTTTAACATATTGAGGCAGCTCTCCAATTGTTTAATTGGCCCCGCGATTTTTTCTATTTTTCTAATATTTTGTATAATTGTAGCAACAGCTTCAATATCTTCGATGTCGAAATCCTCTCCTGCTGTGTTTGCCTTTTCAATCAAGATGCTAATATCTAGATCTTCATCTTGAATTTGTTTGTTGGGTTTCTGGCGGCCCGGCTTTTCATAGCATGCTAAATCAAACAATTTTTCATCGCCGGTTTTTTCATAAAGAATAACTACGGCTTCCAACAATTCCGAATCCAACAGGGTGATTGCTTCTATCAGCTTTTCATGAACACATTCAAGCGCAGTGTCGATAAAATCCGCCAAATGTTTATAGTCTACGATTATAAGATTGTTCAAAAGAATATGAAGCTCTTGACTTGCCCGGCGGAATTCCGTTTTGGAAATATGGGGTGCCGCTTTTTGATTTTCACCGGCGGGGGTTGGGGTGGGCTGGCTTTTTAAAAGTTCAATCAACTCCGGCCATAAGGCTTCTTTGGGATTGAGAATGTCATTGTTTTGCGCCATGGTGATAAAAAAATTACTCAAATCGTCTTTGAGCGCTGCAAGTTGAGAGTCCTTCAAAGCATCTAGCGCCGCTAAGAAAAGTTCCCTAAATTCCGGACCTATTGCGCGGGGATTGCAGGCAACGACATAGGAATCTTTCGCATTGCTCACATTAGTGTGGCTAGCACTTATAATAATACCCGGGGTGGAATCGTCAGACATTTTTATCCTTAAAAAATATTTATGTATTTTAATAGTAAATGATTATATCAATGTCAAGGACAGAGATATTTATTCTCATAACCCTAATTTATTGCTAAATCGCATGCGGAATGATACAGCATTGCCGCATAGAGGCAGGATGAAAAAACAAAATACCATTGTAAAAACGCAAAAAAATACCCCCAAAATCGGCCCCAAAGTGGGCTTTGTGTCCTTGGGCTGTTCCAAGGCTTTGGTCGATTCCGAGC
>CAYRVJ010000127.1:0-4053 GCA_964427785.1 uncultured Alphaproteobacteria bacterium
TCCGCGCCCGCCTTTTTGGCCGCGTCGAAAAGCGCGTTTATTTTTTCTTGGGCTAGAGCGGTATTCAAAGCCATTTTATCTCCACACCCATATTAGGGCGAAAAGCAATCCTATGAGCGAATTGCGGCGGAATTGTTGCAGGGCCGAGGCAGGATCATCGGGGCGCAAGACCATGACCGAAAGAAGCAGCAAACAGCCCGCAGCAGCCAAGAAGCCATAGCCCGCAAGCCCTATTTGCTGGCGCAAACATATAACAGAAAGCAGCGCCAATGTAACGCAAAAACACAAGATCAAAAACGGCTTGATGCGGCTTTCTGCCGCTATCGCGCTGGATTTTACCCCGGCTTGGGCATCGTCTTTGATATCCTGCAGGGCGTAAATCGTGTCATAGCCCAAGGTCCAAAACACCGCCGCCGCATAAAGCGCCAATACGTCCCAAGACCACCCCCTGTCCCAGACGGAATACCCAACCAAAATCCCCCAGTTGAAAGTCAGCCCCAAAAACAATTGCGGCCAATAGGTGACGCGTTTCATCAAAGGGTAAAGCGCGACCAAAACCAAAGAAGCCAAAGCCCAAATTTTCGTAGGCAGAGGCAAAAGCAGCCACACCGCCATAGCCGGAATCAAAAGCGCCGCGCCGAACAGCGCCGCCTGCTTGACCGCGATTTTACCGCTGGCGACGGGGCGGTTTTTGGTGCGCGCCACCTTGGCGTCGAAATCCCTGTCCAATATGTCGTTGTAAACGCAGCCCGCAGCGCGCATGAAAAAAGCGCCTACAAAAAACAGCGCGGCGTAATAGCCGAAAAATTCAACCCCGCCATTTTGCCAATAACCCAATCCAAGCCCCCAGAGACAGGGGGAATACAAAAGCCAGACCCCCGCAGGCTTGTCGATCCGCGCCAGGCTGGCCCAGCTTTGCCAGCCATTGATTATAAATTCCTTTGCCATAAATCAATGCACCTTATATATAGGCTTTCGCCGCAAAATAGCATGACCAAGCTGAAACCACAAACCAGGCTTTATATCGACGCCCCGCTGCAAAGCGGCGGCACGGGGCAGCTGAACAAGGCGCAGCTGCATTACCTGCGGGACGTCATGCGGCAAAAGCCGGGCAGCCCGGTTCTGGTTTTCAACGGCAAGGACGGCGAATGGCAGGCGCAATTGGCAGGCCAAGAATTGCGATTACTCCACCAGACAAGGCCGCAGCGAAACGGAATCGACCTTTGGCTTTTATTCGCGCCCCTGAAAAAAGACGCGACCGATTTCGTGATTGAAAAAGCGACCGAGCTTGGCGCATCGCGCATTATTCCCGTTATCACCGAACGCACCAATACCGCGCGCGTCAACCTTGACCGCGCCATGGCCAACATCGTCGAGGCCGCCGAACAATGTGATCGGCTGGATTTGCCGCGCATTGATGAATTGCAGAAATTAGGCGCGGTTTTAAACAGCTGGCCGGACGACCGCGTTTTGATTTTCGCCGACGAGGAAGCCAGATCCAATGCGCAAAACTGGCAAGACAAGCTGCGCGCTCTGCGCGGCAAAAAAGCCGCAATCCTGATCGGCCCGGAAGGTGGATTCGACGAAGACGAGCGCAAGCTGCTTTCGTCCAAAACATTTACGGTAACGATCGCGCTTGGCCCGCGCGTGCTGCGCGCCGAAACCGCCGCCATCGCGGCGCTTAGCTGTTTTCAGCTTTTGGCGGGGGATTGGACGGATCATGCGGCTTAATTTGGAAACCAAAGAGCCAGTTCCGGCAACGCGCGAGGATTTGATTCAATATTTCGCGGCCGGAGAAAAGCCGCTCGGCACGGAGCGCATCGGCATCGAATTCGAAAGATTCGCTTTTGACCGAAAAACCAAGCTGCCCATATCTTATAAAGGCGGCGAGAAAAGCGTCGAAAATATTTTTCAGGCACTGTCCGCGCGCCATGGCTGGAAAAAAATCATGGAAGGCGAAAATGTGGTTGCCCTGCAGCGGCGCAATCAGGCCGTGACGCTGGAACCCGGCGGACAAATCGAGCTTTCCGGCGCGCCGCAGGCCGACATCCATGGCTGCTGCAAAGAAGTGCGCGAACATTGCGACGAAACCCAAATCATCGCCGACGAATTGGGCGTCGGTTTTTTTTCGATGGGAACGCATCCCACGTCAAGCCGCGAGGATTTCCCGCAAATCCCGAAAGCGCGTTACAATATCATGCGCCCCACCATGCAACAGGCAGGAAAGCATGGGCTGGATATGATGACGCGCACTACCACGGTGCAAGTCAATCTGGATTACCACAGCGAATCCGACATGGTGAAAAAGCTGCGCGTGTCGCTGGCTTTGCAGCCCGTCATCGGCGCGCTGTTTTCCAACTCGCCCTTCCTGGACGGCGCGCCATGCGGCTTTCAAAGCTTCCGCAACCATATTTGGCTTAATACCGATCCTAAACGCACCGGAAATCTGCCCTTCGCGTTCCAAGACGGCATGGGGTATGAGCGCTATGTCGATTATCTGCTGGATGCGCCGATGTACTTCGTCATCCGCGACGGAAAATATATCGATGCTAACGGGCAGATTTTCCGCGATTTCATGGACGGGAAATTACGCGCCTTGCCCGGAGAGCTGGCGTTGCTCGATGATTTCATAACCCACAGCACCACCGTATTTCCCGATGTGCGCTTAAAGCAATGGCTGGAAATGCGCGGCGCCGACGGCGGCGCCTGGGATTTCCTTTGCGCCCTTCCCGCCATCTGGACAGGCCTGCTTTATGATGCGACAAGCCTTGGCGCCGCTTATGACATTGTCAAAGATTGGACGGCAGAGGAAAGATACGCGCTAAAACAAAACACGCCAAAAACCGGATTGAAAACGCCATTCCGCAATATGATGGTCCAAGACATGGCGAGGCAAATCCTGCGCATTGCCGAAGACGGGCTGCAGCGCCGCGAACGCGAAGACGCAAGCAGCCGCGACGAGAGAATTTATTTAGAACCTTTGCAACGCGTCCTGCAAACCGGCCAAACCCAGGCGGATTACTGGCTGTCGCAATATCACGGCCCCTGGGGCCAAAAACTCGATCCCCTGTTCGAGCAGCACAGCGTCAAGCATCTTTGCGCCGATGCGATGTAAAGGCGGCGATGCCTATCCGGCCAAAGCTTTGCGGATCGCTTTTTTAAACAAGGTCGGCAGCGCCATTTGGTGCAGGTCGCCTATATTATGCCAAAACCCTTCCTTAAAAATCTTGCGGTTGCTGTTCGCGGCATAAATATCCAAGTGCAAATCGAAATGGGTAAAGCCGTGCCGGACGCCGCCTTTTATTTTTTTCCATTCGGCTTGCGGCAATCCCGGCGCGGATTTCTTTTCCGCATTTTTTAAATCCCAATCTGACGATGGCAGCTCGACCATATCGCCCAGCATGGATTTGCCCGCCCGCCGGCGCAGCAATATCTGTCCCTTGGTATTGCACACCAAAAATGCCTGGCCATAGCGCTTGGGTTTCGGTTTCTTTTCGGCCTTGCGCGGCAAGCTAGCGGCGATGCCTTGCGCAAGTCCAAGGCAATTTTTTTGCGCCGGGCAAGAGTCGCATAACGGCCTGCCGGAAACGCAAACCGTGCTGCCGAGATCCATCAAGGCTTGCCAGAAATCCCCGGCTCTTTGAGCGGGGGCGATATCATGCGCCAGCGCGCGCAGTTGTTTTTTGGAACCGGGCAATGGATCGGTGACGGCATAAAGCCGCGCCAAAACCCGCTCGACATTCGCATCCATCGCGACCGATTTTTGCCCAAAGGCGATGGCGGCTATCGCCCCCGCCGTATATTCGCCGATACCGGGCAATTGCCGCAAGCCTTCGGCGGTGTCCGGAAACATCCCCTTATGCTGCCGCCATAGAATCTGCGCCGCCTTGTGCATATTGCGCGCGCGGGCGTAATAGCCAAGACCTTGCCATAGCACAAGAACCTCGTCCAACGGCGCTTTGGCCAAATCCTCTAGGCGCGGAAAGCGGCTCATAAAGCGCGGAAAATATTTCATCACGGCGGGAACGGTGGTCTGTTGCAGCATGATTTCCG
>CAYRVJ010000128.1:0-4050 GCA_964427785.1 uncultured Alphaproteobacteria bacterium
CGATCAAGAACACCGAAAGCGACCGCAGCTATCCGCACGCGAAATCCATGGACGCAATCCAACGCAGCTTTGAAGATGCGGGCGTGGAGTTTACCGATCGCTCTGGCGTAAAATTAAAGGAGGACTTTGTCAATGTGCTGACTGGCGACAGCGCCATGGAAAGATTCTTCGATGACATTTACAGCGTCATGCAAAAAAACAATGGCGGCGATGTCCTGATCTGCGGCGTGGAAGAAAAAGCTTATACCGACTTAGACAGCAATTTGGTCGAACGGCACTTGGACCGGATGGAAAAATTAGGGACGGTTAAGCAGAAAGTTCTATGCCGCCATGGCGATTATAATTTTACCGTGCCTTATGCCGAATATCGCTGGCTGCAAGAAGAAGCTTTCTTTTCTGCGCCTTTTTACGTTTATGGAGATAAGTTGGCGGTTATTTTATGGGGGAATCCTCAAAAAATCATCATCTTGAATTTTATGCAGATGGCAAAAGCCTATGCCAATCAATTTAAAATACTCTGGCAGAATGCAATTATGCCGGACAAAAAAGCAAAGAGGTAGACAATGCAACCCGCAACACAAAAAGCTCCCGTATCCAATCCCATATCTTTTCCCTTCGTGCAAGATGATGCGGATATGGCATCATTCCGGCAAGATGTATTCAAAATGCTTACCGGCCAGGCATCCGGGAACTTATCGCAATACATGTACTCGCGCCCCAAAATGCCGGGAGACAAGGTTAATGGAAAAGAATTGTTTGATAATTTGTGCGGCTGTCCGGAATATTATTTACGCAACAGCGAAGCCAAATTTTTAAAAAAAATATCCCCGAAACTATCCGAATTGATCGGATCAAACGCGACATTTTTTGAATTCGGCCCAGGTACGTTAAAAGCGGTAGAAAGCAAAAGCGAGACTGTGTTGAGAAAAGCCAAAAACCCGCTTGCCTATATCGGGATCGACATCAATCCGGATTTTGCGTCGGATTCTGAAAGCTATCTAAGGACAAAATTTGAAAACCTTCCCATAAAATGCTTCAACGCCGATTTTCTAGAGGTCCAAAATTTATCCAAGGGGCACACCCACCCGGTGTTTTTATGTTTCGGCAACACCTTGGGCAATTTTCCGAAATCTTCGATTTGCCCCAACCCCCATGCCATAAGCTATCTGCAAAAAATCCGCAAAACCATGGGTCAAGACGGGATTTTGATTATCGGCCAGGATTGCAATCAGGACGAAAAAAGCCTTCTTGCAGCCTACCGCAACAAAGCGGCGCATAGCTGGCTTTTCAATCTTTTGAACCGGATCGAGCGCGATACCGGCGTTGCAATCGACCAATCCAAGGTCGAATTTTATGCCGACTGGAACAAGGCGCTTTATTGCATGGAAATGGGCGCGCGCTTGCTTGAAGACATGACGATTATTTACGACAATATCTATTTCGACTTCCGCAAGGGCCATAAGCTGCATTTATGGAATTCGCACAAATATCCCGTACCGGTATTTCAGGCGATGGCAGAGCAAGCCGGATTCCGCGTCCTTAAAAGCTTTGCCGACAAGGATGAGATATCGTCGGTTCATGTGCTTGGCGCGAACGATGTGGCTGCAGGCCACTGAGAATTACCGGCCTTCGCGGTGCCAGGCCAAAAGCCACAAAATAATCGCCCCTAAAAGATAGGCGAATCCGGGGATAACCGGATGCTGGCTCACGCCGGTGACGACATAATTGTGGTTTCGTTTTATGCCGATCCAATTTTTTCCGCTCATATACCGGCTGGCTTCGGCGCGGCGCAAATCCGGCATGCCGTCTTCCAATTCCCAGCGTATCGAACCGTTTTGCTGTTCGACAAAGCTTTGCATTTTCGCCTTGCTGCTGCGCAAATCGGCGAACTCCAGCGGGTTCAACCCACCGACGCCGACCATCACCGATCTTTCGCCGTTACTGATGCGGTATAATCCCGCCTTGCCCACATGAATCTTGGCGCTGGCGAGGCCTGGGCTGGTTTCACGCAAGGCCACGGCCTCGCTTTCGCCGCCGGGCTTGTGCAACAGCACGGGGCGGAAATAGGGGTCGAGGCTGCGTTCGGAAACGACAATGCTGCGTCCTTGCGCTTCGGCTTTTAAATCGTTTTCTTCCAGCTGCGGTTCCTTCATCAGCCAATGGGCCAGGCGGCGCAGCAGTTCCGAATGCGGCCCGCCGCCTTCATGCCCGCGCGCCCAAAGCCAGATGTGGTCGCTGAACAATTGCGCCACGCGTCCCTTGCCGACGCGGTCTAGAACCAAAAGCGGCTTGCCGTCTATGCCTTCCAGCAGCACCGTTCCGGTACGCAGTTTGGCGTCGACCTGGCGGTGCCAGCTGCCCCATTTGATGATTGGAGGCGCGTCGCCTGCGCTACGAATGACTCCCGGCAAATCCGAAGTCAGGGGATGACGGTTGCCATGGTCGCTGAGTTTCGGGGTAAAGCGGCCTTCGAGCTGCTTGCCCGAAGGCATGCCCGGCAAAATCGTGCCGACGGCGGTGTCGAAAAGGCTTAAGGACATATCTTCAAGCGGGCCTTCGGCGGCCAATATCGCGCCGCCTTGTTCGACATAGCGTACGATATTTTGCATGTATTCGGTCGGCAGGATCGAAAGCCTGCGGTAACGGTCGAAAATAATCAGGCTGAAATCGTTCAACTTTTCCTCGAACAATTCGCGCACCGGAAAGGCGATCAAGGACAATTCTTCGGTGGGAACGGCGTCCTGCTTTTCCGGCGGGCGCAAAATGGTGAAATGCACCAGATCGACCATCGGATCGGATTTCAGGAAATTGCGCCATACGCGGGTTCCGGGGTGCGGATCGCCGGAAATCAGCAGAACGCGCAGGCGGTCGCGCACGCCGTTGATGGTGATGACGGCGTGGTTGTTTTCATCGGACAATTCCTGCATTTCCTTGTCCAGGGAAATTTCGAATATGTTCGCCCCGGCATGCTCGATAGGAAGTTCGATGGTTATGTCTTGTCCGATCGGCAAGGTGCGATTATACAAAAATTCGCCGTCCCGCCGGATCGCTGCCGTTACGGTTTGGCCGATTCCCATATTGTCTTCGACATGCAAGGTTACGGCCTGCTCCTGGCCGACAAGCCCGAAACCGGGGGATCGGATGATTTTCAAGCGCCGGTCTTTTTCCTGGCTATGTCCCGTCAGCAGCACATGAAAAGGATGGTTGTTATCCTCGGAATACGCCCCGACCGGAACGTCATGCACTTGGCCGTCGGTAATCATCACCACCGCGCCGATGCGGGATTTCGGGATTTCGGCGGTTGCCCTAGCCAGCGCGGTGAAAAGATGCGTTCCGCCCAAATCTTCGCCGCTTTCGCCGGCAAAAACCAGATGCGGCTCGACGCCGTCAAGTTTTGCGGCGCCGTCCTGCAATTCGGCAAGGATTTTTTGTGCCTGGGACTGTCTGTCGTTGATCTGGTTGCTTGCGGACTGGTCGGACACGACAACCATAATATCCGGCTTTTCTTCGCGCATTTCATAAATAATGCTGGGATTCAACAGCATCAGCACCAAAAGCGCCAAAGCGGCGGCCCGGAAAACCAGCCCCCGCGCGCCGCGCCAAAAGGAATAAAGCAGCAATGCCACGGTCAAGGTGATGCAAAGCGCGATGGTCCAATCGGCGAAATAGGGCGCAAAGCGTATCAATAATTCGCCGCTCATTTCCCCAGCCTTTCTAAAATGGTGGGAACATGCACTTGATCGGCCTTGTAATTTCCGACCAGCGCGTACATGGCAAGATTGACGCCGAATCGCAACGCCATTTCCCGCTGTGCTTCGCCGCCGGGCGGCGTCGCGAACATCGGCTTGCCGTTTTTGCCCACGGCCCATGCGGCGGCCCAGTCCTGGGTTCCGATAATGACCGGCGAAACGCCGTCGAAATAGCTGGCTTCGCTTTCCGTGACCCAGACGGTTTTGTCGGCATATCGTCCGGGCCAGCTTTTCAGCAAATAAAAGCTGCGCGTCAAGACATGGTCTTGCGGCATGGGCCGCATCAGCGGCATTTCGATGC
>CAYRVJ010000129.1:0-4046 GCA_964427785.1 uncultured Alphaproteobacteria bacterium
CTTACGACAGGTACATCGCTCAAGGTGGAGGATCTGTCTTCATGTCTCAAGAACAAAGGCAGCTGGCAAAGGAGGCGCTCGGTAAGCAGTCAGGAGAAAGAAAGGACAAGGATATCGCGGAGGCTAAGAAACATTCAGACGGCGACCTCTCTCTATATAATAACGAAAAGGATCCAGCGGAAAAGGAGCGCTTTGTTTTGGAACTTAAACGTGACCTGGAAAAACTAAAGGAGGCCGATGTAGAGCTTGAGGGTGTACAAGCTCAATCAATACGAAGAACGTTGAATGCAATAGAAGCTCAAAAGAGGGCGAAAGCAGAGGAGTTTGCAAACAGTGTGCAAGACTCGCTAGAGAGATATACCAACACTAAGGGCAGTACCCCTGAGAAGGAGCAGGAAAATAAAGAGCGGCTTCTTAATGCTATCTCTGATCTGAAAGTCAGGGCTGCAGTAATGCAAAAACTTGGCATCAAGGGGGCAGATACCCCTTCAAAGCAAGATGACAGCGAGTTCATCGACCTTACTGAACCCAACACACCCGAGGCAACAAGGGCTGCACGGCTACAGGAGGCTGCGGAGAGAGCTCAGAGGGAGATGTCGCAAAACGACTCCGTGCGAAACGAAAAAACTAATACTCCTGAGGCCGTTAATAATTCTGTGCCTTTCGCGGTAGCTGCACAAGAAAAATTTGACCCTAAACTACAAAATATAGCCCAGATGTTCGCCGAAGCGAGAGCAGCAGCAGCTATTAACAAGGCGCAAGAAAGCTCAAGAGGTGGCTCTGCTGGCCCAGAACCAAGCAAGCAATCAGCTCCGCCACGAGCTCCAGCTCCACAATCTGGGGCTGTCGACATAGCCATATAACCTATGAGTATAGAAAAATATTCCTCAATTAACATACATGAGCTAGCAGCGAACGCCACAGAAGAAGTCGTTTCTGTTTTATCCTCTGGTGAGATCGGGGAGGTAGTTATTAAACTTTCTAGCCAATATGGAATACCTGTGGGTAATCAGGTCGCCCTCTCTAACGTTATTGTCTTCGTCCTTCTTGGTGCGGTTCTTCCCGAAGATGTTGTTCAGGCTTTGGTAGACCTGGTAGAAGTTGATGAGGGGACTGCAACAAAAATTGCACAGGACCTCAACTCATCGCTATTCCAAAAAATTCGCAATCTTGTACTCAACCAGGGTGAAGAAGTTAAGAACCTAGAGTACTCTGGAGAAAAGACAAAGGAAGAGCTGCGAAAGGAGATAATGGACACCACAAAGAGAGAGTCGGGCTTAAACAAACCTCAATCAAGTCCTCAGACAAAAAAAACTACAGTACTGGCCCCAGGATCTCGTTCTCAACTCCTAGAGCAACTACAGGTTATCGGATCAATTCCAGATGACGAGGAAATAAGCGAAAGACTAAAGCATATACAAGAACAAATTTCTTCTATTAAAAAACAAGAGGACGACAACACTTTAAAATCAAATATTGCTCTTAAGAGTTTCATGTTCGGAGAAAAAGGAAAGGAAGCAGTTACTCCGACCCTTCGTCCAGCCACTTATAGCGTCGCACCGAAGGAGTACAACGTAGACCCGTATCGTGAAATGCCAGAGGGGGTGTAAGGTCTCGCACCAGAACGTAACACCCTGACTTTCTAACTAGTCCAGTGGTATACTAACCTCATGCAATTCCGTGTTCCACAATTCATAGACATTGAAGACAAGGTGTTCGGTCCATTCACCTTGAAGCAGTTCGGTTATATGGCTGGCGCCGGCGGACTTTCTTTCCTTATCTGGACGCTTATTCCTATAAAATTTCTCGCTGTGATTGTTATAGTCCCTGTAGCATCTCTTTTTTTAGCGCTCGCGTTTGCCAGGTTTAATAATAGACCTTTCGGAGAACTTCTGGAAAACGCTTTTACCTACTACACCAACCCGAAGCTCTATACATGGACTCAGCCGAAAGCAGAGAACAAGGAAGATCCAATTAATCAAGTGGTTACGGAGACTCAGAAGGAGATCATTATAGAAAAAACCAACCGCGACAGAATACACGACGTATCTCTTGGCTTAGATGTTTTTGAGAATAACTCACAGAAAGACGAGCGCCTATAAGATAAGGTGGGGTATACTGAGTACACTATGGCTAAAGGTGCTGCTACCCAACAATTTGTTCCAATAGAAAGAATCCGCGACGGCGTCATTACCTTAAAGACAGGGGAGATACGTGCAGTGCTTATTACTAACTCACTCAACCTTGGACTCAAAAGTGAGGACGAGGTGGGTGCAGTCATTTCGCAATTCCAGAACTTTCTTAACTCACTAGACTTCCCGGTTCAACTCTTTGTCGAATCTCGTAAGCTCAATATTGAAGGCTATCTAGAACTACTGCGCGAGAGAAGTAAAAACGTAAAGGAAGACCTTCTCAAAATTCAAATCCATGAATACATGGGTTTTATACAGAAATTTACTGACGAGTCCAACATCATGACCAAGCATTTCTTTGTTTCAGTTCCATACTTGGCTCAGGCTCCATCCTCAGAAAGCTCTTCACTCGTCTCGTCTCTCAACTTTGGACAGTCTCCAAAGACCAACCAGGACTCTTTCGAAGCATCCCGCATACAGCTCGAGCAGCGCGTAGCAGTCGTTACCCAAGGGCTATCTCGTTTTGGCATCAGAGCTAAAAAGCTTGGAACAGAGGAGCTCGTCGAACTTTTCTACAAGCTCTTTAATCCGAGTGAGCACGGCGGGCACGCTCCGTCAATGACACAAAGTCAATAATAACTATATGGGAATATTCGATTTTTTAAACAATACTAAAGACAAGAAAGGTTCGCCGGTTGCTGCAATATTACCAGAACAGGTCTACAAGATTGCCGAGATGCAGCTTAAAGACATTATTGCTCCGAGCGCTCTTGAAGTAAGTCCGAAGGGTCTTACAATGGGAGAAACGTTTGTGCGATCTTTCTTTATCATTTCATACCCGAGATACCTTACCGATAATTGGCTAAGTCCGATTATTAACTTAGACAAGGTCTTCGACGTCTCTATTCACATCACACCACTTAACACAGGAGAGGTAATGAAAACGTTTCAGAGAAAAGTAGCAGAGGTAGAGAGTCAGATAATGACAAGAGAAGAGAAGGGGTTGGTACGTGACCCGACGCTTGAGACTGCATACCAAGACCTAGAAGACCTGCGCGACGGACTCACACAGGCACAAGAGAAAATGTTTGAGGTGTCTTTGTATATAACGCTTTATGGTAAGTCGGTGGAAGAACTCGATAAAGTAGAAAATGAAGTCAAAAATATTCTTGAAAGCAAGCTCGTGTATGTTAAGCCTGCGCTTTTCCAACAGGACGCAGCATTCGCTTCGACCCTCCCAGTTGGAACAGACCTCCTTAATATAAAAAACAAGGTTAACACATCTCCACTTTCTTCTTTCTTTCCTTTCGTTTCGTTTGATCTCTCTTCTGACAAAGGAATTCTCTATGGGCTTAACCGGCACAATGGCAGCCTTATTTTGTTTGACCGTTTTTCACTCGAGAACTATAACTCGATAGTTTTCGCTAAGTCAGGTTCTGGAAAAAGTTACTTTACTAAACTTGAAATCTTAAGAACGCTCATGTTCGACACCGAGGTAATTATTATTGACCCAGAGCGTGAATATGAATTCTTGGCGGAGTCGGTTGGTGGTCGTTACTTTAATATTTCACTTGTCGGAGACCACCATATCAACCCCTTTGATCTCCCTCATCCAACCGAGGACGAGTCACCGTCTGAAATCCTCCGCTCTAATATTGTGAACTTGGTAGGCCTTTTCCGTGTGATGTTAGGAGGCCTCACCCCAGAAGAAGACGCTATTATAGATCAAGCAATAACAGAAACGTATGCCCTTAAAGATATAAGCGGGGATAGCGACTTCACCACGCTCGAGCCACCCCTTTTGTCTGACTTTGAAATGGTGCTCGCGGGTATCGACGGGTCTGAGAGTCTTCAGCAACGACTTTCAAAATATACAAAGGGAACATGGGCTGGTTTTATTAATGAGCCGACGAA
>CAYRVJ010000130.1:0-4045 GCA_964427785.1 uncultured Alphaproteobacteria bacterium
CCAGGCAAATGTGCATTTCCTGAATATGCGCCGTGATCTTGCTGGGCACGATCAAGGCAAGATCACTGCAAGACGCAAGCTCGCCGCCGTCGCCGCCGCCCAACGCGACGGTTGTTATTCCTATTTCCCTGGCCTTGCGCAATCCGTTCAGCACGTTCTTGCTTTTGCCGGACGTCGAAATCCCGACCGCCATATCGCCCTTTTTGCCCAAGGCCTCGATCTGGCGGGAAAACAAATGATCAAATCCGTAATCATTGCCGATCGCGGTCAAAGCGGAACTGTCGGTGGTCAGCGCAATCGCGGCGATGGGTGCGCGGTCTTTAATGAAACGCACGGTTAGCTCGGTCGCCAAATGCTGCGCGTCGGCGGCGCTGCCGCCATTGCCGAAAAACAATATCTTGCCGCCTTGGCGCAGGGTCTTCGCGCCCATATCCACCCAGGCGGTAAAAGCTTGTTTTACCCCCTGCTGCGTCGCCCTGGCGGCGCGCAAATGTTCGTCGAAATAGCGGTCGAAAAAATCATGATGCGGCATGATGAATTTTTCCTTCTGCGGAAATAATCGGCTTGAAATATTCGATGGTTTGGCGCAGGCCGCTTTCCAGCGGCGTCAAGGGCTGCCATTTCAGAATATTTTTGGCGCGCGATATGTCGGGGCAACGCTGTTTCGGATCGTCCTGCGGCAAGGACATGAATTTCAACGGCGCATCGCTGCGGCAAAGTTTTTTTACCGCTTCGGCCAGCTGCAGCATGGTGAATTCATCGGGATTGCCCAGATTCACCGGCACAGGATTTTCCATGGCGCAGCCCATGAGCGCCGTCATACCCATAATCAGATCGTCGATATAGCAAAATGACCGCGTCTGCCTGCCGTCGCCATACACCGTAAGCGGCATGCCACGCAAAGCCTGGCCGATAAAATTGGTCACGACCCGCCCGTCATCAAGCCGCATATAAGGCCCGTAGGTGTTGAAAATCCGCGCGACGCGGATGGTCAGTCTGTGCTGGCGGTGGAAATCGAAACACAACGCCTCGGCGGCGCGCTTTCCTTCGTCGTAACAAGCGCGCGGGCCGATGGGGTTGACATGGCCTACATAATCTTCTTTTTGCGGATGGATTTCGGGATCGCCGTAAACTTCGGACGTCGAGGCTTGGAAAAACCTGGCGCCGCAATCCTTGGCGTATTGCAGCAAATTGTAAGTGCCGAACACCGACGTTTTCCAAGTCTGCACCGGGTCTTTTTGATAATGCGGCGGCGAAGCCGGGCAGGCCAAATTATAAACTTCTTGCGCTCTAGGCAGTTGCGGCAAAGGGGCTGCGATATCGGCCTCGATCAGGCGGAAATTAGGAAATGCGGAAAGCGCCTGTGCCGATTGCCTTTGCCCGCTGGAAAAATTGTCGAGCCCAACGACCCCGTGCCCCGCCTGTAAAAGAGCGCGGCAAAGATGGAAGCCTATAAACCCGGCGGCGCCTGCGACCAAAATTTGTTTTTGTTGCGTCATCAAAATAATAATGGTTAATTTTTAAAAAACCTATGCCGTGGCGATACATAGCAGAAATACCGCCCCAAGGAAAGAACCCTGATGCGGCCTATTATAAAGTCTTTGCAAAGTATCTTTGCGCCGCCCTACTTGACGAATACAGCCTTTACCCGCTAGGCTGCTTGCGGTTTTATTGCAAGGCAAGGTTGCAATGCTGAATTATTTTCGCAAATACGATTCCAGCCGCACCGATTTGCGCCCCGGACAGCCGGTGGTGGGCGGCCACAAGCATGCCCCGCACGCACGCGGCGAAGAATCGGTATCGCAACTGCCGCCGCAAGCCCCGAAGCCCGCATCGAAATACGCCACCGCCATTAAAAGGAAAACCGCAGCGCCCCATGTGACGATCGTAGAAAGAGGATCTGTCGGATTCTGGAGCCAATTCCGCAATTTCAATCCCTGGCGCAAACCGGAAAAACCGGCCAAGCTGTCCTATGCGCTCGACGATGACGATGACGGCGGCGATTGGCAAAGCGCGCCGAAACCCGCGCAGCCGCCGCGCGCCAATCCGAAAAACGTCACCGAATTCATCGTCTGGAAAGTTTTAAAAATCGGACGTCCGCGCCAGCCATAATTTTTTTATTCCTGCGGCGCGTATTTCTGCAAAATTCTCTGCAATGTCCTGCGGTGCATGTTCAATTGCCGCGCGGTCAGCGAAATATTGCCGCCGCATTGATGGTATATCCTTTGAATATGTTCCCATTTGACGCGGTCGGGCGACATCGGCGATTGCGGCGGCGGGGGCAATTGCGCCTCGGCCCCTTCTGTTGCCCGGTCGAGCGCGGATGCGATCGCGTCCGGATCGGCGGGCTTGGCCAAATAATCCACCGCGCCGACTTTTATTGCGGCGACCGCGGTCGCGATATTGCCATAGCCGGTCAGCACCACGATGCGGGCGTCTTCGCGCGCGCCCCGCAAAGATTTCACGACATCAAGCCCGCTGCCGTCGCCAAGACGCAAATCGATCAGCGCATAGGGCGGCTTTATTTCTTCCGCAAGCGCCACCCCGCTTTGCACCGAACCCGCGATATGCGGCACGAACCCACGCGCACGCATCGATTGCGCCAGCCGCGCCCCGAACGCAGGATCGTCCTCGACGATCAATAATGTTTTTTCAACGCCGCTCATGCCGCCGCCTTTGCCTGCGGTGCAAGAGCCGCCAGCGGCACATTCACCAAAACAAGCGCGCCACCGTCCAGCCCATTGCCGAAATCTATCGAACCGCCCAGCTTTTCGATCAAATTCTTGGCAATGAAAACGCCAAGGCCAAGGCCTTGTTTGCCGCTATCTTTAGCGCGGCGGTTTTTCTGCACATAAGGCTCGCCTAAATCGCGCAGCAATTCCGAAGGGAAACCCGCGCCGTCATCCTGGATCGAGAACTGCAGATTTCCGTCCGCAAGCGAGATGCCGCAAAAAACATTTTGCTCCGCGTGCTGCGCCGCGTTTTGCAGAATATTGTTCAGCCCATGCGCCAATTCCGGCCTCGGCATAATAAGATTTAGGGAAATGGGATCGGGAATATCAAGGCCGATTTTTATTTGCGGATACAAGTCCCGCCAGGGCGATGCAATCCATTCCAGCATCGCGGCTATGGAAAGGGGTTCCGCCGCCTCGCCTTTTTGCGACAAGTTCGCAGCTTGATCCGACAGCGAATGTAAAATCTTGCGGCATTGATCGGTTTGCTGCGACAACAATTGCGCGTCTGGCGCAAGGCGCGGATTTTGCGCCGCCTCTTGCTGCAAATCCTTGGCGATCAGCGCGATAGTGTTCAGCGGCGTTCCCAATTGATGCGCCGCCGCCGCCGCAAGCCCGAAGGCGGTCGCCAATTCCTGTTCCTTGGCAAGCGCCGATTGGCTGATCGAAAGCGCCCCCGCCATTTGCCGGTGATCCATGGTCAAGCGGCTGATAAAGCTGGTCGCGAACAGGGCGGCGACCGTCAGCGCGGCCCATACGCCGCAGCTATACAGTCTTTCCAACAAAAGCCCGCCGTCGCGCCAAGGCAAGGGCTGATGCAAAAACGCCAGCACGGTTAGGCAGGATACGGCAAGACCCGCGACCGTCCAGGCAAAGCGCGGCGACAATACCGCCGCCGCATAGGTGACATAAATCAAGAACATTGACGCAAAGGGATTCTGCAACCCGCCGGTGAAAAACAAAAGCCCGGTCAATTGCAATATGTCGAAACAAAAATAACTAACACTGCTTGTTTCATCCAGCCGCGTTTTATGATTTTGCAGGCCCAAGGCCAGATTCACCGCAACCGACGCCGCGACCAGGGCAAGAATCGCCGGCCAAGGCAAGGCGAAATCCAAAACCAAGCCGACGATAACGACGGTCAAAACCTGTCCCAGCGCGGCGGCCCAGCGGAACGCGATCAAGCTGCGGCGTTTGACGCCGAAATGATAATCGGATTGCGTTGTCATCGTCTTATTATTTTCATCCTGCCCTTGTTAAATCCCGCTCGCCTTTTATGTTTAGCTTAGGTAAGGATAAGCCGGAAAGCCACT
>CAYRVJ010000131.1:0-4021 GCA_964427785.1 uncultured Alphaproteobacteria bacterium
ACGCATGGCGGTCGTTTTCCGCATAATGATCGGCGACGCCGGAAATCTTGCAATGAACATCTGCACCGCCCAGATCCTCGGCACTGACGACTTCGCCTGTCGCGGCCTTGACCAGCGGCGGGCCGCCCAGAAAAATCGTGCCTTGCTTGCCGACAATGACGACTTCGTCCGACATGGCGGGCACATAGGCGCCGCCCGCCGTGCAAGAGCCCATCACCACCGCGATTTGCGGAATGCCCAACGCCGACATGCGCGCCTGGTTGTAAAATATTCGCCCAAAATGATCGCGGTCGGGGAAAACCTCGTCCTGGCTTGGCAAATGCGCGCCGCCGGAATCGACGAGGTACACGCATGGCAAATGATTCTGCTGTGCGATTTCCTGCGCGCGCAAATGTTTTTTCACCGTCATGGGATAATAGGTTCCACCCTTGACGGTCGGGTCATTGGCAACAATAACGCATTCTTTACCCTGAACCCGGCCTATGCCGGTGATGATCCCTGCGGCGTTGACGTCTTCGCCATAAAGTCCAAAACCGGCAAAGGCGCTAAATTCCAAAAACGCGCTGCCCGGATCGATCAAATGATCGACGCGGTCGCGGGCAAGCAGTTTTCCGCGATCAAGGTGCTTTTTGCGGGCATCGTCGCTGCCGCCCTTTGCAATACGCTCCATCTGACGGCGCAAATCATCCGTCAAGCTTTGCATATAGCCTTGGTTGGCCGCAAAGTCTTCGCTTTTCACGTTAATCTGGGATTTCCATAAAGACATGACAAAGGCAGGATGCCGCGCCGACGGCCTACAAGCAAGCCCAATAGTTAAAGAAAGGTTAACATTTCACAATCCTGTCACTTTGCGCACGCGCGTATTGCTTTAAATTTTATAGTTTTCGCTAAGAAATTGAATAATACGGATAAGATTCTATAGATTTGTATTCAAGATTAACCCTCCGTTAACCCAAGTCTCGGACAATAGACGATAGGGGTTTTAGGCTTTCATATCATTGTTTTTGAACAATCGACGGGGTGAGGCTTGGTTTTCAATTCACGAAAATTTAGCGGAAACAAAGGTTTTGTCGGCGGCGCCTATGTCGCGATGAGCGTCGTGTTCATCAGCATCTTAGGCACGCTGATCAGCCTTTCGGCCGGCACCGCCAAAAAAATCAGCACAACGCAAGTCGCCATCAATACGGCGGATATTGCGGATAGATTCGGTCAATTCATTGTTCAAAACCAGGCATTGACCAGAGATATAGACAATGATGGATTCTTGGAATTGCCGGAACAATGGTGTTTGCCGAACTCTGCATTAACACCAAATCCTGAAGATTGCGACCCAGTAACAACGCCAGGATTTATTCCCGACACCGCAGAATTCACTCCTATTCGCAACACCTTGGCAAAAGATGCACACGAACAGGATTTCCGGATATGCTCCGTTGATATTGGGACACAGGATTCCTGGCCTCTCAGATCTGCGAGTCAAACGCCATATACAGAATTTAAAGACATATTAAATGAACCAATTTTTGCCATTATATCGCTTGGCCCCAATGGCGAGCTGAATACAACTTGTGATAACGCCCTGGCTAAAAACCCCGGCGGGGACGACCAAGTCAGAGTCCTTACCTATGCCGAAGTGCATCACGGGCAGATCGCAAACCGCTTGCAATTGGTACGGAATGAAATACCGGAATGTACCGCGACCCAGGCTTTGGAAGTGCAATTGGATGAATTGACCGGGCAATATGGCTGGACTTGCAAGGACAACTATATGCCCTATGCGACCCAAGACCTCCCAGACTGCAACATTTACGAACGCGTCGTAGTCAACGAAGACGGCGAATTCGAATGTAAGGAGCTGCAAGACATCGGCGGATTCATCGCCGAGAACATTTCTTTAAGCCGGATTGCATCTCCTGTCTGCCGCAAGGGCTATAAGCTGACAGACTTGATCAGTGTCAGCCCGGAAAAGGAGTTGCAGCTGCGCTGCAGCAGGCTTGCGTCTTATCCTGCGGGAATCGGCTCTCCGACCGAAGATGTGATCCTGCCCGCGCCTACCGGAAATTCCTGTAATGCAGCAAACGCCAAGCCCGATAATCTTTTGGTGCGTTATCGCGCCAGGGATGGATCATCCCCTTGCTTGAATATGCCTGTAGCTTTCGTCGCCCAGGCGGGATGCGATGCGAATGACACTATCGTATTCGATGTCGATTCGTTCTTATGCTTTGACTCCAGCCTAACCGCCCGCATTTCAAGCGTTTGCCTGGAAGACGAGTATGCGGAATTCACGACGGTAGAAGGCGTCGTTCAGTGTAAGAAATACAATGAAAGAAATAACTGGATTATTCCGCGCGCGGATATAAATGGATGCAACATCAATGACATTATCGTCGGAGAGAGCATTACAGATACAAATAACAAATACTATTGCAAAACTCCCGATGAGTTGCTGGCCACAGTCGCCCCCGCTGCAAGCTGCGGCGTGAACGAGCTTGTAATATGGGATGCGGCTGTAAATAAATTCAAATGTGTTGCGAATTAAAGGTTGTTTGTATGATGCAAAGAATCGCAAAGCACTTAAGAACTTCGGGCGTCGAAAGCCAAAAAGGCTTTCTTGCGGCGCCTCTTCTGTTCGGCATTATCGCCAGCATAGCATCCCTCACGCTGGCCGGAAGCTATCTGAATATTTTCGACAGGCTGATTTCTCAACAGCAAACCATCCAGGCAAAAAACAAGCTGGAACAACTTGCGACAATCCTTTCCGAGTCCAGCACCAATCAAATCCGCACCGAAAACGGAACCTATACCACGACCGTTTATACGGCTCCGCCCATGGCGGAAGCCAGTGGGGCCGGAGCGCTGACTGGAACACCGCCCGCGTTTCCGGACGGTGGCAGATTGCCCGCAGGATTCGCAGGATTAAGCAAATTCGGGGATATTCGGTATTTCTCTTACGTACATACGCGCAATGCCGCCGACCCGGTGCCAGATGGGTATTTCGCGACCGGACAAGGCGGCATTCCAGGACCCGATGAATTGTCCTTTGCCTTGATCTTGCCGGGAAAGGACGGGGTCATCACAACCACTGAAGAACAGATGAAACAAAAAGTCTTCTCCGGCGACGATATCGGCGTCGTGAAAACGGTCAAGGACGTCAATGGAAATGATTACAAGGATCTAATCGAGAGGGCTGGAGATATTCCGCCCTGCGGCTTGACAGGCAGTGGCGAAGATGCGGTACATAAGAAGCTATCTTGGAATCGCGACGAACTTAAATGGGAGTGCGTCGATGGCGTCAAGAAATTTGCCATAAACGACCCGATTAATACAATTGGTCAGTGCCCCTCCGGACAGGCATTAACCAGCCACACGGTGGAAATCAACGGCTCAACCAAAACCGTTCTAGAATGCATTAATACCGTTATCCCGAAAGCGCGCAGCGCCACAGGACAAATGTACGACGAGTCGGGCCAAGTGCATAATTTGATTCATCACTTAAAGGCCGTAGGCAATCCGTGCCAAGGCTTGGCATCTTCTCTTATAAAATGGACAGACACAAGCCTGCATTGCGATCAAATAGTATACGCGTCAGCCAGCGAAAACTGCGCACCGGGCCATTACTTGGCGAGGTCGTTTTCAAACTATACAACATGTTTTGCCTTCAATACGGAAAACCTCAACAGAAATGGCGGGGTCGGCTGGCGTCAAACTTGCAGCAGCGGAAGAACACCCTATTTTGCGGACGGAAAAACTTTCTGCGAGGAAGACGGCTTTGGCGGAAAACCTTTGTGTGCCCCAGGCTTTGAAGCCGCGATGGCGCAGACCATGGGTGGCCTTGGATGTTATATTTTGGCGGACCCTCTTGTTCCTGGCGGCAAGGGCCTGAGCACCGCAGCGCATTACGAAAACGTGCCGAATGTCGATGATTGCCCGGCCGGATCCGTCATGCAGCTTATCAGCACCGAAAGAGCGCTTGTAAAATGCGTCAATATTTTTGAAGTGATCGGTTTTGCCATGCCCGCAG
>CAYRVJ010000132.1:0-4016 GCA_964427785.1 uncultured Alphaproteobacteria bacterium
AATCTTTTGGATTCGGTCGAGGGGGGAAGATTTTCTATCGAAGCCGAATATCCGTTCCATGAAAAAGGCAAGGATTGGAAAGGCAAGCTTTCGCTGTTCGATTTTTCGGTGATCAACGCGCCGGTGATGGCGCAGCTTTTGAATCTGGCTTCGCTGACCGGAATATTGGAAAACCTGACCGGCAGCGGCATCAGGTTCGAAAAGCTTCTGGTCGATTACGGCATGAATGACGATAAAATCGCCCTGAAGAACGGAAGGATGAGCGGCAATTCCATCGGTCTTACCGTCGAAGGCGATATTGATTCGCGAACCAATCTTTTGAATCTCGAAGGAACGCTGATCCCCGCCTATATGGTCAACAAAATCCTGGGCGAAATCCCGATCATCGGCAGCATCCTGACCGGCGGCGGCGATCACGCGCTGTTCGCTTTTAATTACAGGGTGCGCGGGCCGAAAGCCCAGCCGAAAGTCAGCGTCAACCCGCTTTCGGCGCTGACGCCCGGCATATTGCGCGACGTGTTCGATGGCGGGAATTAGTTTTTGGGCCGCCAGCCCGCCACAACTTACGGTTTAGCCGATAAAAATAAACTGTTACCACCCCCCTTGTATTGTTGCATGTTTTATGGGTTAATCTTCCTGTGAAAGGTATATGTAAACGGGGGGAAGATGTCTTATGGTTGAAAATAGATGTTTATTGAAATTCTGTCTGGCCTGCGCATGGGTTCCATTCTTGTTGCTTATGGGACAAGTCTTCTTAGGTTTCCCAAACTCCCAGGATTTCCAAGTTTATGGATTGGCGGATAATTCTGCAAATGCTCTATCATTTTTTCTTTTTCTAAATTTATTTTTCTTGATTTTTTTTGTTGTAATCTTTGCTTCAGCGGTACTTATAAATTATTTTTATCTTTTGATTAAACAAAGAATATCTTCGGATAAAGCAATTCCAGTGCAAATATTTAAAGCAGGCACACAAAAATTTTTTGTACTAATGGGATTAGTGTATGGAATATTCGTGATTTTATTTCTAGCTGATATTCATAAAACCGGTGTTGACTTCTTAAAATGGTAGGGGGAGATTATTTATGGAATATTCTTATAAGGCAATTAAAAGCCATGTTAATGATGTCTATAAAGATGTAAAAGACAGACTTAATAAGGCTGCTCCGGTAATTGATAAGGTAGCTCGGAACCCTATCTCGGCTTATACCGCTAAGAGTAATTCAGGCGATGTGCTAAATGCCGCATCTGGAAGCGGATTTCCTGGGCCAGCCGGCGGACAACAAGATGCTTTCCGGCATATTCTTTGGGCGGCTGAAACAAGAAAGCAAGTCGGCGAAATGATGCCAGGCCAAAATCCTGATGTCTTGGATAAAGCCGCTAGAGAAGTTTTACTGGCAAACGAAGATTTGGCGGTATATGAAAGCAGACAAAATCCTCAAGACAAGGCAATGGATGTGCATAACAATGATATTGGGATCCAGATTGGGAAAAATGCTGTCAATAAAATATCCTCCGAAGATTTAGAAAGAGATATTAAAAATATTGTTTTGGGTAGTGATGGCAAAGGGATAAATGACACTCCATTTTGGTATGATGAATCTGATCCAAGCCGTATTCCGCCGCAAAATGATTCTGAAAATATGAAAGATCAAGCTAACTTCACAGGAATCCCCGAGAAACCCTTAACCGTCGGGGAAGAGCTGCGCCGCGCCTATCGTAAGACGATGGGCCTGCCGGAAGAAAATCCTAAATCAGAAGAAAAAGAACATCTTCCCCCGCAGCGCACAGAGCCGCCGGAGCCGGATGACGCGGAAGTCGACCCGCAGACCGGGAAAAGATTCGGCGATATGGGCGTGGCCGAATATCTTGCCGCTTTGCACCGCTGGCTGAAGGGTAGAAAAGCGAACGACAATGCGCCGCACGCCAACCAGAACTTAAAAGAAACGGATTCCGGCGGCGAGGTGCGCGTCAAAGCCCATAGCAGGGAAGGCGGCAAGGAGCAGGTGCGCGGCTATACAAGGGGCAGGCCGCACCTATAAATCAACATACTTTCAAAAGCGCATGTTTCTTCTTGCCGACGGATAGGCGGCTTTCGGTTTTGCCGGTGAAAATTTTGTGGGTGATTCTTTCCTGATCGTTGTCGATGACCTGGTCGTCGATTTTAACGCTGCCGGATTTGATCAGCCGTCTTGCTTCGGAATTGCTTTCAGCGAATTTCAAACCCACTAGCAGGGCGGGCAGTGGCACGCCTTGGTCTAGATCGGCCTTGGTCAGCTCCTTGGTCGGGACATCATCGCCGATGCTGCCTTGTTCGAAAACTTTTTGCGCGGTTCGATGGGCGCTTTGCGCCGCCTCAATCCCATGGCAAAGGCCGGTAACCTCATCCGCCAGGATTTTCTTGGCCTCGTTGATTTCAGATCCTTGCAATTTTTCCAGGCGCGCGATTTCATCCTGCGGCAATTCGGTGAATAGCCGCAGGAATTTGCCGACATCCGCATCCTCGGTATTGCGCCAATATTGCCAGAAATCATAAGGGCTAAGCCGGTCGGCGTTAAGCCATACCGCGCCTTCGGCGGTTTTGCCCATTTTTGCGCCACTGGACGTGGTCAAAAGCGGCGATGTCAGTCCGAACACTTCTTTTTGCGCCATGCGCCGCGTCAAATCGACGCCCATGACGATATTGCCCCATTGATCCGATCCGCCCATCTGCAAAACGCAGCCATAGCGTTTTTGCAATTCTAGAAAATCGTAAGATTGCAGGATCATGTAATTGAATTCCAGGAACGACAAAGGCTGGTCACGGTCGAGCCGCAATTTCACCGAATCCATCGTCAGCATCCGGTTGACCGAAAAATGCCGTCCTACTTCGCGCAAGAAAGGAATATATTCCAATTTATCCAGCCATTCGGCGTTGTCGACCATGATCGCGGCGTTCTTGCCCGCGCCGAAATCTAGATAATTGGCAAAAATCTTGCCGATGCCTTGGATGTTTTTTGAAATCAAATCGCCCGTCAATAATTGCCGCGCCTCGTCCTTGCCCGACGGGTCGCCGATTTTGGTTGTGCCGCCGCCCATCAGCGCGATAGGCTTGTGCCCGGTTTTTTGCAAATGACGCAGCAGCATAATTTGCATCAAGCTTCCGGCATGGAGCGAATCGGCGGTGGCGTCGAACCCGATATAGCCGGTGACAACGCCCGATGCGGCGGCCTTGTCCAGCGCGGCAAGATCGGTGCCTTGCTGAATGAAGCCGCGCTCTGACAAAGTGCGCAATAGGTCGGATTTAAAAGGGGCGGTCATCGAGGTATATTGTGGCAAGGGCGCTTTGGAAGCAACTGAAAAACCTAGGCCGGAACCTTGCGGTTGCGCATGCGCACCGGCTGGCGCGGTTGCATCGCGTTTAACAGATAGGCGTCGGCGGTTTGGCAAAGCTCGTCCAAATGTTCGGTGAAATAATGATTCGCGCCCTTGATTGCCTTGTGGCCTATGCTAATGCCTTTTTGCTGCGACAATTTTTTTACCAAAGTTTCCACCGCGCCTTCGGGAATGATTTCGTCTTGCGTGCCGGAAATCATCAAGCCCGATGCGGGGCAGGGCGCAAGGAATCCGAAATCGAACAGGCCCGCAGGCGGCGCGACCGAAATAAAACCCGCGATTTCCGGGCGGCGCATCAGCAATTGCATGCCGATCCAAGCGCCGAAGGAAAATCCCGCGATCCAAACGCTGGACGAATTGGAATTTTGCGCTTGCAGCCAGTCCAACGCCGCCGCCGCATCGGCAAGTTCGCCTTCGCCCCGGTCGAAATTGCCTTGGCTTCTTCCGACGCCGCGAAAATTGAAACGCAACGTTGAAAAGCCCCGCTTGGCAAAGGTTTGAAACAGATTATATACAACCTTGTTGTTCATCGTGCCGCCATGCAGCGGATGGGGGTGCAGCATCAAGGCAATGGGGGAATCTTTGCCGCTGCCGCCGCTTTGATAGCGGCCTTCAATTCTGCCAACCGGACCGTTAAAAATCAC
>CAYRVJ010000133.1:0-4004 GCA_964427785.1 uncultured Alphaproteobacteria bacterium
ACGACGATCAACGCGCCGGCGTCGAGATCGTGCGTAAGGCGCTGCAAGCGCCGCTGCGCAAGATCGCGGAAAACGCAGGCGAGGACGGATCGGTCATCGTCGGCAAGATCCTTGAAAACAAGGACACCAATTTCGGCTGGGATGCCTATAAGGGCGATTTCGTCGATCTGGTCAAAGCCGGTATCATCGATCCGACCAAGGTCGTGCGCACCGCCTTGCAATCCGCTATTTCGGTTGCAGGTCAGCTGATCACCACCGAAGCCGTGATCGCCGAGCTGCCGAAGAAAGAAGAATCCCACGGCCACGCCCATGGCGGCGGCGGAATGGGCGGCGGGATGGATTTCTAATTCTGCTTGCAAAGATTGATAGGAAAGGGGGCGGTTTTTACCGCCCCCTTTTTTCTATTTGAATCGCCAATTATTTTATTCCCGTATATGCAGCTTCCCTAGTGCTTTCGCTATAACTGCGGTTTTCATAGCTGTGTCTTGGAGCTTTCTACAGCTTGCGCCATAAGCTTCAAGCCTTTGCTGATAGGTTTGCCAAAGCTTCTTGCGGGTGACGTCGTCCACAAAGGCGGCCTCGATGCCATTGACGGTGAATTGCAAGACTCCTACAAGATCAAGTCCCAAGGCGCGGGCAACTCTTTTATATTCGCGGCTGATCGATGTTTCAAACCAAGGCCCGTCGTCCGGGCCAAGCACCGTCTTAATGCCGGCATCTAAAAGCCTGCGGGCTGGATGATAAGAGTAATCGAGATGTTCGCTGCCAGGCTTTGCGTTGGGATTTCTATATTGCGGCAAAAGCCGCAAATTGCTGCCGGGACACAACTCCAGCGTGATTCCGCGCTCCTTGATCTCCTGCAACAATTCCGCATCCTCGACGGCGCGGATGCCGTGGCCCAGGCGCTTGACGCCGGGCAGGGCGATGGCTTTGCGGATGGAATCGGGGCCAAGCACTTCGCCGCTGTGAATCGTGCAGTCTAATCCCATGTCTTTCGCCCGCTGAAAAAGCCCGGTAAAATTTTCAGGTGGATGATTCTCCTCGTCGCCGCTAAGGCCGAAACCGGTAATGAATTTGCTGGAATCTCTGTGCCTGTTCTTTTGCAGCTGATCAAGCATGAAGTGATTGGCTTCTTGCCCATGATGGCGGATGCCGTTCAATATGCCGCGCGCTTCGATGCCGCCGAATTCTTCTCGGGCGCTTTCTATGGCTTCGGCCATCGCGTCCATCTGTTTTGCGAAAAAATCAGGATCGTCATGCTTTTGGGTTGAAAACATGAATTCGCAATAAATGACGCCCTTTTCGGCGCGGAATCTTAAAAAGTCGCTCAAGGCCAATTTGTAATCCTCGGCGGTTTTGGTTATTGCCGGGCGGATTTGATCATGGGCCTTGAACATATCCGCCATATCATCAAATTGAAAATACTCGCCTTTTATTCTTTTGCGGGGCAGGAATACGCCATTGGCGTTGGCCATGCTTAGCACTTGAGTCGTGGAAAGCGACCATAACAAATGTTCGTGCAACGACACCAGCGGAAGCCGGATTCCTGGCAAATGGATAAATTTAAGTTCCGGCGCTGTCGGCTCTGCGCCGATGCTGCTTATAATCGGAATAGGTTCCGCAGCTTGTGGTGTCATCTCCCGCCCTCAGCTTATGTTCTATTTTGATAAGCTTATAGCATGGAATTATGACATTTGCGTTTCTTTGATAAAATTATTCTATTCCAATGCTTTAATTATTAAAAGGCATGGCAAGCGCCTAGACGAATAGCCTGGCTAATCGGATATTAGCAATTTCACTTTATATTTGGAAAAATTCCTGTCGCTGGTTACAAGCGTCAAATTTTCTGCTTTTGCTTGACTGATTAGCAAGCGGTCAAACGGATCGCGGTGATGAAGCGGCTGATTCTGCAATTCTTCGATATGGGAAAATAAAATTGGCAATTCCTTGCTTTTATCTTGAAGGCTGTAACGCAAATCTTGAAGGGAAAGCTTTAGGTCAAGCCGTCCAATTTGCGTTTTAATGGTAATTTCCCACAGGCTGACATGGCTGTAAAACACCTCTGCACCTGGCCGCGTCAAAGTCTGCAAAAGTTTTTTGGAAATACCGCTTTCCGATTCAGCGGAACGAATAATAATATTTGTGTCCAGCAAATACCGCATGGATTATTTTATGCCAAAAGCTTCGGCGATATCGTCCGGCAAGGGGAGGTCAAAATCATCATGCATTTTAATTTTGTCTTTTAGAAATCCGGTGGCCCATTTCTTGGCTTTCTTGACGGGTTTTACCGGCTTTAGCGTTAGCTGTGGCACGCCGTTCTTGGCGATAATCACGGTTTCCCCGGCCATAGCCTTGTCCACCAATTTAGAAAAATTGGTTTTGGCTTCGTGAATATTGTAATGATTTTTTTCCATTAGCCTAGTATGGACTAAGTCATGGACTAAGTCAAGATAAATCCAATATAGATATATTTTTCAGTTATTTAGGCCTTAACGTCGGAAACGCTATCACATCGCGGATGCTGGCCGAATCGGTCAACAGCATCACCAGCCGGTCGATGCCGATGCCAAGCCCGCCGGTGGGCGGCAGGCCGTATTCCAATGCGGTGACGTAATCCTCGTCCATCATCTGGGCTTCGGAATCGCCGGCTTGACTTTGTTTGACCTGTTCCATAAACCGCGCATGCTGGTCGATCGGGTCGGTCAGCTCGGAAAAGGCGTTGGCGATTTCCCAGCCATTGGCATAGGTTTCAAACCGTTCGGTCAGCATCGGATTGTTACGATGCACTTTGGCGAGAGGCGAGATATCCTTGGGCAAGTCGATGACATGCGTCGGCTGTACCAGCGTGTCTTCGACCTTTTCGGCGAACACGGCTTCGACCACTTGGCCCCAGTTGAATTTAGGCTCGACATATATGCCCAGCTTGTCGGCGGCTTTGCGCGCGTCTGCGGCATCGGGCAAGCTCAGAAAATCGACGCCGGCTTTTTCGGCGACCAACTGCGTCATGGATTTGCGCGCCCAAGGGCCTTTGAAATCAATGTCGCGGCCTTGATAGGTGATTTTGGTCGTGCCCAAAACGTCTTGTGCGACATGGGACACGATGTTTTCGGTCAGCGTCATGATATCGCTGTAATCGGCATAGGCCAGATACAATTCCAGACTGGTGAATTCCGGATTGTGCTTGATCGAAACGCCCTCGTTGCGGAAACAGCGGTTGATCTCATAAACGCATTCGGCAAGCCCGCCGACGACCAGGCGCTTTAAATGCAATTCCGGGGCGACGCGCAAAAAGAAATCGCTGTCCAGTGCGTTGTGATGCGTAACGAACGGCTTTGCCGAAGCGCCGCCCTTGATCGCGTGCAGCATCGGCGTTTCGACTTCCATAAATCCGCGCCCGTCCAAATAGCGGCGCATCGCTTGCACGATTTTGCTGCGACGGCGCAGGGCTGTTCTGCTTTCCTCGCTCATGATCAAATCCAAATACCGCTGGCGGTAGCGTTTTTCGACATCGGCAAGGCCGTGGTATTTTTCCGGTAATGTCAAAAGGGCTTTGGAAAGAACCGTAATGGTTTCCACCTTGACCGACAATTCACCGCGCGGCGTGCGGCGGATCGTGCCTTCTACGCCTATGACGTCGCCGATATCTAGCAAGTCGCGCAGCGCAAGTTGCTGTTCCGATAAATTGTCCTTGTGCGAAAAAAGCTGGATTTTGCCCGATTCGTCCATCAAATCCATGAACATGCCGCTGTTGCGGTACGCCATAATTCGGCCTGCCACGCGCACTTTTTCGGTTAAATCGCTTCCGGCGGCAAGATCCTTGTGCTTATCTTGCAACTCTTGCGCGGCGTGGCTGCGTTCAAACTTGTAAGGATAGGGATTGATCCCCATGGCGCGCATTTTTTCAGCCTTTTCCAGCCTTATAGCGCGGTACTCCGCGCCGCCATGCAGGTCGGTCTTGCTGGAATCGTTGCTTATTTCGGCGGCCTTGGCAGTCATGATTGGTT
>CAYRVJ010000134.1:0-3998 GCA_964427785.1 uncultured Alphaproteobacteria bacterium
GCTGCGTTTTCCAGTGCCAAAGAGACAAATAAAGATTCTTTATCGACCCCAGTCACCTGCAATTTTACGCCATGCTGCCGCGCCCGCGCCAGCAAACAAAGTGTGGCCGCGCCCACCCCGCACCCCGCATCCAATATTTTCTGGCCGTCTTTTATGGTTACGGCGGCTGCCAGCAGCACCGGGTCGATTGCGGTGCGATAGCCGGTTTTCGGCTGCTGGATCTTGACCTTGCCGCCCAGTATCTCGTCAAGACTAAGCGCGCGGATCAAATTGGAAAAAGGATTGGCGGAAGCGTGGCTCATGATTGGTCTTTATGGGGTTAAAGAACTATGCTAAAGCCTGCGGCATGAAAAGTACAGCGCAACCATCGCCCCGCGCCCCGGAATCCAACGCCGTCCAAAATCTGCAGGACATGCTGTCGCAGGACATGCGCGCCGTCAATGCCGAGATTATGACGCGCATGCACAGCCCGGTCGCGCTGATCCCGCAACTGGCGGCGCATATTGTCGCGGCAGGGGGCAAAAGGCTGCGCCCGCTTTTGACGCTCGCCAGCGCCAAGCTTTGCGGATATGAAGGTCCGCGCGCGGTAAAACTCGCCGCCTGCGTCGAATTTATTCATACCGCCACCTTGCTGCACGACGACGTCGTCGATGAAAGCGAAAAAAGACGCGGGCGAGATACTGCGAACGCCGTGTGGGGCAATAAGGCCAGCGTTCTGGTCGGCGATTTTCTGTTCAGCCGATCTTTTCAATTGATGGTCGAAGACGGCTCGCTTGATGTCTTGCGAATTTTGTCAAACGCTTCCGCCACCATCGCCGAAGGCGAGGTGCATCAGCTTTTAACCGCGAACAACCTTAAAACCACGGAATCGCAATACCGCGAAGTCATAGGCGCGAAAACCGCAGCTCTGTTCGCGGCGGCCTGCGAAATCGGCGCGGTGATCGCAAACCGCCCCAAAGCCGAACAGCAGGCGTTGCATGATTATGGCTTCCAGCTGGGTCTTGCCTTTCAAATTGCCGATGATGCGCTGGACTATTACGGCCTGCCGGGTAAGCAGGCAGGAGACGATTTCCGCGACGGCAAAGTGACGTTGCCAGTGATATTGGCGCTGCCGCAATTGAACGCCGAAGAAAAATCGCTGTTCCAAAAATGCTTTGAGGACAGCGCGCAAGAACAAGGCGACTTTGAAAAAATATTTTTAATCTTAAAAAGCAAAGGCTGCCTCGGCCAGTCTTTAGAGGCCGCGCAAAACGCGGCGGCATCGGCGCGACAAATGCTTCAAGGGTTTGAGGATTCGGAATTGAAATCGGTTCTAGAGGCGGTCGCCGATTTTTCTGCCCGCCGTCTTTAAGAAAAATTCAACCGCTTTTTCAATCGCGCCGCTTTGCCACAACGCATAGTGATTCGCGCTGGGATGCAGCCATAAGAGTTTAGGCTCATTGGCCATTGCAAAAATCTCTTTGCCCATATAGGCGGGCACGAAATTGTCGCCTTCGCCATGCAACACCAAAAGCGGGACATGAATATTCGCGATGCGGCCAATGGAATCGAATTCATGCCGCAACAAATGCCGCAAGGGCAAATTCGGATAGACCCACGCCACGACATCGCTTAATTTTGTAAAGGGTGCGTACAGCGCGAGCGATGCGACGCCCGCATCAGGAAATTCGTCCAGCATTTGAATGGCGACTGCGGCACCCAGCGATTCGCCGTAAACGGATACCAGCGCGTTCTTCCCCAACTCCTTCCTTAGAAAATCGTAACCCGCTTTTGCGTCCAAAACCAAACCGTCGGCGGATGGCGTTCCGTCATTGCCGCCATAACCGCGATATTCCAGCAATAAAACGCCAAAACCTTCGTCCAGAAATTTCCTCGCGATAGGCGCGCGCATGCCGATATTTCCGCCATTGCCGTGAAGATACAAAATGACGGGGAGATTTTGTTTTGGCGGCTTGTACCAGGCCAAAAGTTCAAGGCCATCCGATGTCGGAATTTTTATTTCTTGCACGCCGGACAAAGCGACCTTGGTCAAATCCGGCATCCCGCGCGCGCGGAAAATCAGCGCGTCTTGGTAAAAATATAAAGCAATGGCGGAACCAATCACGGCCAAAAGAACGGATTTGGCCAGCCCCTTGGCTAGGGGCTTAAAGCCTAAATCCCTGCCGAACATTAGTTTTTTAAAAAAATTCGCACGCATATTTTAAAATATAGCCCCACAAGAATATTGCCAATACTTGCTTTCGGTACTATAAGATTTTGTCGGCAGCAAGGCGGTTTGAATATTATTTATGCTGCTAGATGTGGCTCAGCCCCAAGGCCGAAGGCCGGTTTACAAAAAGCCAGGATGAGCCATAGGCTGATAGAAGTTTTGATAGTTTGATTCAATGTCGGAGTGTGGCTCAGCCTGGTAGAGCACTACGTTCGGGACGTAGGGGTCGTAGGTTCAAATCCTATCACTCCGACCATGTTTTCAATGACTTAGCGGTCGCCGTCGCCCCCGATCCGCCAACGTTGGCGCGCATTTGGCGCGCAAATGGTGCGCGAGTCGACTCCTCACCAGTCCCCTGGAGTCACACAGAAGCACCCGGAGACTCAATCTCCCCTACGCGCCGCACGTAGGGATCATGGAGAACGGTGAGCGATATCAATCGTCGATATCGCTCAAAAGGGGCACGATTGTTGAGGGATAACGATCCTTGCATATTTGGCACGTCGTGCAAAGATTGCAAGGCTGCGCCAGCCGAGCCAAACTCACCATGCCGACGCCTGCTGAGAACGAGAAATGGACTCGGGGTGAGGTGCGTTCTGTTGACTTTCTCTCGGATGTCAATGAATATGGATGCTCAACAACACTACACAGTGGGTCATTATGGAAGGTCATAATCAAAAGCACAACACCGAAGATGCTTCAGTCTGCTCGGCTGGATTCAGCAATCAATATGGGCCTGTGAGGGATAATGAATGCAATAGTCGGCCCACAAATGCAAATAATGCGACGTCAGGTCTTGTCATGATTACGCGCGACATGCTGAATCCTGTGCTTAGAGCGCAAATCTATTCGCGGTGATACGAATGGCAGGACGAATGCATACAGCTTGTTTCAGGCTTGCGGCCAGTCCAATGCTTATGCCGTCATCTTCGCAAAAGCCGTGAAAAGCGCCGTGGAGCTAGTGCAAACCCGGATTAACCTTGCGGAGGACAGTGTCGGCCTATCCTCTCCAGCGCAATCTAAAATATTTATGCAAAAAGCGCGTAGCGAGCGGTAATTTTCCATCCCTTAACTTTCAGCAAAATTATTCGGAATTCCCGCTTTTATATTTCTATGAAGCTTGAATATTGTTATGCCTATTTCATGGCCCCTGTCGATTTCCGCAAGCACATCGCGACCATCCCTGATTTCCCGAAACCGGGCGTTCAATTTTACGACATCTCGCCGCTTTTGGCCGATGGCGCCGCTTGGCGCGCGGCGATTGCCGCTATGACGGATAAAATCGCGCCGCAAAATCCGGATATGATCGTCGGCATCGAATCGCGCGGATTTTTGCTGGCCGCACCCTTGGCCTTTCACATGGGCATCGGTTTTGCCATGGTGCGCAAAATGGGAAAGCTGCCGGGCAATACTTTGCGCTATTCCTATAATTTGGAATATGGCAATGCGACTTTGGAAATTCAGGACAAAGCCGTCAAACCCGGCCAGCGCATCGTCGTGGTCGACGATATCCTGGCGACCGGCGGCACGATGGAGGCCGCGATCCACCTGCTCCGCAAAATCGGCGCCAATGTGCAATCGGCGGGTTTTTTGATCGCGCTGTGCGCGCTTAACGGCAAGCAAAAACTGGATATTCCGATTCACAGTCTTTTGGAATTATAATCCACCAAGCGCCGGATTATGGACAAGCAGCGTCCATATTGCTATACCGGGATCATGCGCCGCCAAAGAAACGCCAAAATCGTAGCAACATTGGGTCCCGCGAGTTCCGATACCGCGACCATCGAAA
>CAYRVJ010000135.1:0-3993 GCA_964427785.1 uncultured Alphaproteobacteria bacterium
ATAATGTCCGCTTTTTAGTTGTGCCAGGAAAGTAAACAAATAGTTTTGTTTACGTGAGGACTTGAACGGCCGCAGCTATGTTTCTAAAAAGTTATCTTCCGGACTTTTTAGAAACGAGCGAGGCGGGGTCGCGAGTACTTATGAGCAACTCACACGAAGTGTGATTAGCGCAATTAGTAACTTGTGACAGAGTCTCTCCCTCGGCACATTATTATGTAGTAACATTCTACACCTTTTGCTATTAATCCCTCACTATCACCCTCGTCCCCACATCTGCCCATCTATATAATTTCTCCGCTTTATCCATTGGTAAATTAACACAACCGTTAGACCACTGCTCACCAAAGTGTTCGTGCCAGTATGCGCCATGGATAATCGCACCTTGTTCAGTGAAATAAAGATTCCATGGTACGCCAGGTAGGTCATAGGACTTTTGGCTTATTTCTGGAATCGGTCCCTGCATATACCTACTCGGACGTTTCTTAAACACCGTGAATGTACCTCGTGGAGTGGGGGTAGTATCTAAGCCGGTAGACGCAGCCTCTTCCATAAAAAGCTCCTCTCCTTCGTACGCATAGAGCTTCTGCTCACTTCTGTCTACTATTATTCTCTTGTCAGTTTTCTTGGTTAGCTTGGTAATCTCTACATTTCCTTCATCTACAAATGGTGTGACAAAATCAGCAGCGATATACATCTCGCCAGTTACTCTTTCTGGGTAGCGGAGCCATTCATCAAAGGTAATACGATACCACTCTCTTTCCTCTCCTTCTACCTTTCCTTTAACTTTCAATACCATGCCATTTCTTGCTTTGAATACCGCAGATGCCTCTGTGCTTGGTTTTGAGCGCACGTTCACACACACTCCGTCATATGCAGTGCCACAACTATCAGTCACCTTTATATATTGATATAAAGGAGCGGGTTCTTCCTCTGCTTTTTCTACCATTGGATTCAAGTTAACTACAGTAGAAGATGCAACTAGCTGCTCCTTCTCTTTTGTTAGCACATTCTCGTGGGAAGTATCTTCTACTACAGCTAAAAGACCAATGACAAAGATAATACAAAAGGCGTAGGCTATATAGAGTTTATTTTTACGGAGAAGCTTCATTCCTTTGATTCTATAGCAATACACTACAAACTACAACACACTTTTACTCCCATTTTCTTTATTCACAGAGAAGATTTTGGAGCCATCTGCTATGCTATACTTTCACTAACTAATTAAAGAGCATATGGGTCAAATAGAATCAGCAATATTTTGGATAGAGATAGATAAGGTGGTGCCTAATCCGTACCAGCCGCGAAGAGAATTCGACGAAGACAGATTAAAGGAGCTCTCAGACAGTATACGTCAGTACGGGGTTCTTCAGCCTCTAGTGGTATCTCGCCAAGAGACACATATGGACGATGGCAGCGTAAGAGTCGGATACGAACTCATAGCAGGTGAACGCAGATTGCGTGCCTCTAAACTTGCAGGGATAAAGCAGGTGCCCGTCGTCGTGCGCACAGGGGATGACAGTAGGGCGAAGCTCGAGCTTGCGATTATTGAGAACCTCCAGCGAGAGGATCTCAACGCAGTTGAGCGCGCTCAATCATTCCAGAGACTAGCAGAGGAGTTCAAGCTCAATTGGACCGAGGTAGGGAAGAAGGTGGGCAAGAGTCGTGAGTATGTTTCTAATACTGTACGTATCCTTATGCTTCCTCAGGATATACTCGATGCTCTCTCTAAGGGGAAGATAACAGAAGGACATACTCGTCCGCTCCTCATGCTCATCGATAGACCACAGGAGCAGATGACACTCTTTAAGGAGATGATGATACGAAAGATGACGGTTCGTGAGGCTGAGTCTATCGCCAGACGTATTGCTTTTGAAAAGGTGCGTAAGAAGGATCTATTCATGACACCAGAAGTTGTGGACATGGAACAAGGACTTGCTGACTCACTCGGTACGAGGGTGCAAATTGAGCCACGAGAAAAAGGTGGACGTATATCTATTGATTATTTTTCTCATGAAGAGCTGCTCGCTATTTCAATAGCTATACGAAAAGCAGGAGAAGCGAAAACACACAAGGGAATGTTCGATCGCATTAAGGAAGAAGATATGACGGTACTCCAAGAGCTTGCGCCTTCACCTCGTTATATTCCACCAATTACGGAAATAACGCATGAAGGAGGTGTAAGGGAGACAGAAGTCACACAGCTAGCAGCCGCATCATACGAGCCAATTATGACCTCTAGTGAAGCAATAGAGGTAGATCCGCTTGAAGAGATGCCAGAAGACGACAGGTCACTGGACGAGGTAAAGGCAGATGAACAGGAAGAGGATTTGTATAGTATTAAGAATTTTAGTGTGTAAATCTGTTAGAGGTTAGGCGGTAGCAGTTGTGAGAGTGTACAAAGGGCCGCGCTTCGCGCGGCCCTTTGTTATATACTTAGAGATATGTCAAAAGATGTAACTCCAAACTTACCAGAAGACTTTCCAAAGAAAGGGGAAGTATATAAACATTATAAGAATGGCGATAAGTACGAGGTTGTCGGCCTAGCAATCCATTCAAATGACGATATCTGGATGGTTGTGTATAAGCCTCTTTACGAAGATGCTCATGCAGAAATGTTCACCCGACCATTATCTGAGTGGGCAGAAGAAGTCTCTTGGGAAGGAGAAATCAAAAAGAGATTTTCCCACAGTATTAACTAGCGCTTATCTCGTAAGCAGTCTGTCGATCGTACTTCCGTGTTCTTTAATGTATCCACGTATTTTTCTCTTTGCTAGGGTGGTCTTTGAATAGTCGAGCCATTTTCGCTTTGGAGAAGCAGAGTCCTTTACCTCAATCTCTACAACATCTCGGTTCTTTAGGAGTGTTTCAAGTGGTACTAATTTCCCATTTACCTTAGCACCAGAGATGTGATCACCAATATCTGAGTGAACTGCGTATGCAAAATCAATCGTGCTCGATCCCTCTGGTAAGTCGATGACATCACCCTTAGGAGTGAGAATGAATACCCTGTTCTCAAAGAAGTCGTTCTTCAGATCTCTCATGAAATCCTTATGATGAGCTATCTCTTCTTGCCATCTTAGAAGGTCTTTGGTCCAACCGGTCTTCTTTTCTATTTCATCTTTACTTTTATTCTTACCAAGTTCTTTGTATGAAAGGTGAGAAGCGATACCAAATTCGGCTTCTCTATGCATCTCCTGTGTCTTGATCTGTATTTCAAGTGTTCCGCCATCTCCCATGAAAATGGTGGTGTGGAGTGACTTATACCCGTTAGGTTTCGGTACCGCTATATAATCTTTAAATCGTCCTGGCACTGGGCGATAAAGGCCATGTATCACGCCAAGCGCTTGGTAGCAGTGGCTAACATCAGGCACAATGATGCGAAGAGCTACAACATCATGAACCTTTGACCCATCCATATGGTAACGCTTTAGTTTTTGCCAGAGTGAGTAGAGATGTTTGATACGGTAGTCTAGTCGTTCAATCTCCACATCAAAGACTGAGAGCTCTTCTTTTAGTGTGCTCACGACTTTCTCGATTTGTTCATCTGATGATGGACGCATCTCTTCAAAGAGTCTCTCTGTTTCTTTGTATTCCTTTGGATAAACGTATGGAAAAGCAGCATCTTCTAGTTGCGCCTTGAGGCGTCCCATTCCTAGTCGGTCAGCTAGACGGGCATGAATCTCAAGAGTCTCAAGTGCGATACGACGCTGCTTCTCAGGAGCAACATACTCTAATGTTTCAATATTATGTAACCTGTCGCAGAGCTTAATAACAACGACACGAATATCGTCTGCCATTGCTACGAAGAACTTTCGGAGAGACTCGACGTGACGCTCTGCTCCTGTGTAGCGGAGCTTACCGAGCTTGGTAACCCCACACACGAGCTTAGTGATATGCTCACCGAATTCTTTGGTCATTCCTTCTTCGGTTACAGAGGTATCTTCGAGGACGTCATGCATAACGCCGGCTGCTATTGTCTCTGCATCCATCTTG
>CAYRVJ010000136.1:0-3981 GCA_964427785.1 uncultured Alphaproteobacteria bacterium
AAATAGACCGGGCGCAAATGGATGACGTCGCCCAGGGCGTATTGGATATGGCCTTCGCTGAGCGGGCGGATCGACCAGTCGGTAAAACGCATGGATTTGTCGATCTGCTTTCCGGCAAGGCTGGATACCAGGTTTTCATAGCTGACCTGTTCGCCGAATCCGCATACCATCGCCGCGACTTGGGTATCGATCAAGGGACTAGGCAGTTTTCCCATCAGGTAATAGAAAATCTCTAAATCCTGCCTTGCCGCGTGAAACACCTTGGCAACGGATGTGTTAGCTAAAACCTCGAAAAAGGGCGCAAGGTCGATCCCGTCGGCCAGGGGATCAATGGCGGCGGCCCCGCCATCCCAACCCACTTGGATCAGGCACAGTTTCGGCCAATAGGTTTTATCCCGCATGAATTCGGTATCCACGGTGATAAAGGGCTGTTTTGCCCATTCGGCGCAGTGTTTGGAAAGGTCGGGGGTGGTGGTTATGATCATAAGGGCTTACGGTCTAGGGTTTACGGTTTAGGGATAAAGAATATACCCTGAACCCTAAACGGTAACCCCTAAACCCTCTAAAAAGGGTTGGAAACAATATAAAAACCAGCTATCTATAACGGCTTGCAAGCCAAATAGGAAGTGGGGAAATAATGCACATCTATCGCACGCATCATTGCGGCCAATTAAGAAAAACCAATGCGGGCCAGCAAGCCCGCCTTTCGGGGTGGATTCACCGCAAGCGCGATCACGGCAATTTGCTGTTTATAGATTTGCGCGATCATCATGGTTTGACCCAATGCGTGATTAACAGCGATTCCAAGTTTTTTGCCGCCGCAACCGACGCCCGTCTGGAAAGCGTCGTGACTTTAACCGGCAAGGTGGTCGAGCGCACCGGCGATACGGTCAATGCCAAGCTTCCCACAGGCGAAATAGAGCTTGTGGTTGAAAATTTCGAGATCAACTCGGCGGCGGAAATTTTGCCGCTGTCGGTCAATGGCGATCAGGATTTCCCCGAAGAAACCCGTCTGCGTTACCGCTTTTTGGATTTGCGCCGCGAGGAAATGCACAAAAACATCGTGCTGCGCAGCCAGGTCATATCGTCTTTGCGCCGCCGCATGATCGAAGCGGGCTTTACCGAATTCCAAACACCGATCTTGACGGCGTCTTCGCCCGAAGGCGCGCGCGATTATCTGGTTCCATCCCGCGTGCATCCTGGAAAATTTTACGCCTTGCCGCAAGCGCCGCAGATGTTCAAGCAATTGCTGATGGTATCGGGTTTTGACCGTTACTTTCAAATCGCGCCTTGTTTCAGGGACGAAGACGCGCGGGCAGACCGTTCCCCCGGCGAATTTTATCAGCTGGATTTCGAAATGTCTTTTGTGACGCAAGAAGACGTGTTCAACACCATTTCCCCGATCCTGCACGGCGTGTTCGAGGAGTTCGGCAATAACCGCAAGATCACGAATCTTCCTTTCCCGATGATTAAATACGACGACGCTATGCGCCATTACGGCTGCGACAAGCCGGATTTGCGCAATCCGCTGCGCGCCGAGGATATCACCGAAGTGTTCCGCAAAAGCAGCTTCAACGCATTTGCCGGCGCTATCGACAAGGGCGCAGTGGTGCGCGGCATCCGCGTGATGAACGTCGCTGGCCAGCCGCGCAGCTTTTTCGATAAGTTGAACGATTGGGCCAAAGAACAAGGCGCGCCTGGATTGGGTTATATCACGCTGGAAAACGGCGCGGCCAAAGGCCCGATCGCCAAATTTATCGACGAGCCGCGGCTTGCCATGTTGAAGCAAATCACCCACGCCCAGGACAATGATGCGGTATTTTTCGTGTGCGACAAGGAATTGGCGGCGTGCAAAATGGTCGCTGGCGCGATCAAGAAAGTCGGCGAAGATTTAAAGCTGATCGAAGAAAACGCGTTCCGTTTCTGCTGGGTCGTTGATTTCCCGATGTATGAATGGAACGAGGATTTGAAAAAGGTCGATTTCAGCCACAACCCGTTTTCCATGCCGCAGGGCGGGATGGACGCGCTGATGAACCAAGATCCTTTAACCATCAAGGCGTTTCAATATGATATCGTTTGCAACGGCATAGAATTGTCTTCGGGCGCGATCAGAAACCATCTGCCCGAAGTTATGTTCAAGGCGTTCGAGATCGCGGGATACACCAAGGCCGATGTCGAATCGAAATTTAGCGGGCTTTTGAACGCGTTCCGTTATGGCGCGCCGCCGCATGGCGGCTCGGCCCCCGGCGTCGACCGCATGGTGATGCTGCTGGCCGATACGCCGAACATCCGCGAGGTCGTGGCGTTCCCGATGAACCAACGCGCCGAGGATTTGCTGATGAACGCCCCGGCCAGCGTCGATGAAGCGCGGCTAAAAGAGCTGCATATAAAACTGAATCTGCCGCCGGTAAAAAAGGCGGGCGAGGCGGCTTAGTCAGAAGCCAGAAACCGAAAATCAGACGAAGGATACTATTCCTTCGGCACGGTCATGAAGGTTTCGACCATGCCGTGTTCGGTGATCTTGCGCTCGACGGCGAGCACCGTTCCTTCTTCGCGGTTGGCGAGTTTTCCGGCATGATCAGCTTCGTCGTTGGCAATGGCAAAAGCCTCGTCCAAATTCTTGCACAAGCCTATTTCAACGAGATGATGCGCCAGGCGGTTGATCGCCTGTTGAAATTCGCGCTGCTGTATTTCAGACACCTCGACATAGCGAGCATAGCCGAAGCTTTCGGTTCCCATCCAGCCGTTGAAAATTTTTTCTTGTGCCGAGGGGGAGTCCAGGTCGACTTTGGAAAAAATGCAAGTGGCTGGGACGGCCCATTCCAATGCCTCGGCTTCCGGGGAAAGCGGGGGGCGCGTATCTTCGGACGGGGTGTAAATGCGCAGGAACTTCATAACGCCGATTATACGGCAATGCAATTTTTAAGGGCAACCGAATTCGTGCGGCGGTCTTGCAGATTTCCCTAGGCTGTAATCTTCTCGGAAGGCGTTTTTTCGCGCTGGCGCTTATGCTGGTACATCTCGGCGTCGGCTTGTTTATAAAGCTCGGCGGCAGTCATATCCGCTTCGAGCGGCACGAGGCCGAAGCTGGCCTTGACGCCGATTTCCTGGCCTTGCCATTCGACGATAAGGCTATTGACTAGCCTGCTTAGCTCCGTTGCGCGTTCCTTGGCTTTGGAAACCGAAGTGTCCATCATCAAAATCGCAAATTCATCCCCGCCAAGCCGGGCGACGGAATCGGAAAGCCGTACATTTTCGTTCAAAAGATCGGCGACGCGCACCAGAACTTCGTCACCTGCGGCGTGGCCGTGGGTATCGTTGACCGATTTAAATCCATCCAGATCGCAGATCACCAGCACGCCTTTTTTGCTTTTACGTTTGGCGCTGGATAGTGCGCGGCTCATTTCCCGGTGAAAGCCCCGGCGGTTCAAAAGCCCGGTGGTTTCGTCGGTGATGGCGAGGTTTTCCAATTGGTTAATACGAGTTTTCTGTTCCGCTATTTCCTGTTCGGCGGCGCGAACGGCGATCAGCGCCGTGCGCAAAAGATTTTGATCGTCCGAAGTGGCGAGAGAAGAAGCGGACAAATTCACCTTGCGCAGGCGTTTCGCGAAGCTGGAAAAATCCAGGGAAATGCCGCTGAAATTGCCGTCAAATTCGTTTATGAAACTGTTGCTCATGGTCTTGCTCCTCCCCCAAAGTCACGAAATCCCTTTCGTATCTTTTTAGAAGCAATAACCAGGCCAAATATGTATCGTTTATTTTCAATATCTTAGGTTGAATTAATCTTGCCTTAGGCAAAAATTGCCGCCCTATTCTTGCCAAGGGTTTAGCCGATTTTTCCTAATCCCATATCTTTTTCACACACGCAAGAGGCAAGTGGCCAGGACAAATTGCAAACAAGTCGGGTCAAATGCCCTTCACACCCTGCTTTTTAAGGAAAAATTATTTACTATTGTGCTATGCAGGAAGCTGCCTTTAAAA
>CAYRVJ010000137.1:0-3966 GCA_964427785.1 uncultured Alphaproteobacteria bacterium
CATAGATGCGCTGGTCAGATTTTTTGGATGCCTTGGTGATCGCCTTTAGGCGCGGGACCAAATCCGCGGATTTGATCTGGGTTTCTTGGATATAAAGACGTCCTTGGCCGTCGATCGAAACCACCAAGGGTTCCGTTTGTTCGTTAATTGCGGGCGCGTCGTTTTGCGGCAGATCGACGGGAACGCCAACCGTCAGCAAAGGCGCCGTAACCATAAAAATAATCAACAGCACCAGCATGACGTCGACAAGCGGGGTGACGTTGATTTCGCTCATCGGCGAAAAATGCCGTCCCCTGCGCCCACGCGATTTGACGATTCCGCCAGCCATCTAAGCCGCCTTTTCGTCGAGGCGGCGGGATAAAATCGCGCCGAATTCGCCGGCAAAAGATTCCAGCCGTCCGGCATAGCGGTTCATATCGGTCGATAATTTGTTGTAGGCGACGACGGCGGGGATCGCGGCGACAAGGCCCAGCGCGGTCGCGAACAAAGCCTCGGCGATGCCGGGCGCGACGACGGCAAGAGATGTGTTTTTGCTTGCGGCGATGGACGCGAAAGAATTCATGATGCCCCATACCGTGCCGAAAAGCCCGATGAAGGGCGCGGTCGATCCGATCGAAGCCAGAAAAATCATCTGTCTTTCAATGCGTTCCATTTCGCGGGTGGTTGTGACCTGCATCACGCGGTCGATGCGCGCCTGGACGTTGCCGGTCGATGGAATATGCCCGCCGATGCCTTTGCCGGTCGCCCTTTTCCATTCGGCCATCGCCGCAGAAAACACCGCCGCCATGGGATCTAGTGGCTTGCTGGCGATGCGTTCATATAATTCTTCTAAAGACCGGCCCGACCAGAAAGTGTCTTCGAACGAATCGGCGAGGCGGAACAGGCGGCGCAAGCGCAAGACTTTGTCGAAAATGATCGCCCAGCTCCAGAACGAGGCGAACAGCAAAGTCAGCATCACCAATTTTACGATCCAATCGGCCTGCCAGAACAATCCCAAAATAGACAGGTCATGTTGGATCGTGGAACCGGCTAAATTTACGGCGTCGACTGGGCTGGACATCTTTAAACATTCTCCATCAAATAATTTTGCAATTCATTCCGCAGCTTGTCGGGAATCCGCATAGCTTTACCATCTTTGTTCATCGCAACTAAAGTCAATTTTATAAAAACCAGGGTCTTTTCCCCATCCGCATCCTTGCGTCGTAAGGCTTGCTCTAAATCCAGGCTCGCCCCGCCGATTTTGACAAGCCTCGTTTCAATGGCAAGCAGATCTTCGAGCTTTGCGGGAAGGGCATAATCAATTTCGCAAGACCTTACGGCGAAAATAAGGCCGAAATCCGCTTGCAGCTGCAGTTGGTCATAACCGAGGCAGCGCAGCCATTCGGTGCGCGCGGCCTCTGCAAAATTCAAATAGCTGGAATGATGCACGACGCCGCCCGCATCGGTCGCGGCGTAATAGACGCGCAGCGGTAAGATATGGGTTTTTTCCTTTAAAGTGCCAGTACAAGCAAAGCGATCATGCATACCGCTTGTTATAAAGCGTCCGCTTCGTTTTGCAATTGGTTTAATAGATCGGTTTGGCCATGTTGGGGCGGGGCGCTCAGGCCCAGATAGCCATAGCCCATTTCCGTCAGCATCCGCCCGCGCGGGGTGCGTTGCAACAGGCCTTGCTGGATCAAATAAGGCTCGATCACTTCTTCCAGCGTGTCGCGCTGTTCCGCCAAAAACGCCGACAAGGTTTCAATGCCGACCGGGCCGCCATTATAAACCTCGGCGATGCAGGCAAGGAATTTGCGGTCCATCGCATCGAGGCCCCGCCCATCCACATCCAACCTGACCAGGGCCGCATCGGCGATCTTGGCGTCTATGGATTTTACATTCGCATGATCGCCGAAATCGCGCACCCGGCGCAATAATCTTCCCGATACGCGGGGCGTGCCGCGCGAGCGTTTGGCGATTTCCTGCGCGCCGTCTTTGGCGAGATTCATTTCCAGTAATTTTGCGTTGCGCAGGATGATTTGCTCCAAATCCGCCGCATTGTAATAATTCAATCGCAAAGGAATGCCGAACCGTTCGCGCAAGGGCGTGGTCATCAATCCAGTGCGCGTGGTTGCGCCGACCAGCGTAAAGGGCGGCAAGTCAATGCGCACGCTGCGCGCGGCGGGCCCTTCGCCGATCATGATGTCGAGCTGGAAATCTTCCATGGCAGAGTACAGGATTTCTTCGACGTTCGGATTCAGCCGGTGAATTTCATCGATGAACAGCACATCGCGCGGTTGCAAATTGGTCAGGATCGCGGCCAAATCCCCCGCCTTGGTAATGATCGGCCCCGATGTTGCGCGGAATCCGACGCCCAATTCCTTGGCGACGATTTGCGCCAGCGTGGTCTTGCCCAATCCCGGCGGGCCGTGCAGCAGCACGTGGTCCAAAGCTTCCTCGCGTTTTTTCGCGGCATTGATAAAAATTTTCAAATTGCCGCAAACGTCATCCTGGCCGATGAATTCCGAAAGGCAGTTCGGCCGCAGCGATTTTTCGATCTGCGTATCGTCGCTGTCTAAGATTTCGGCACTGAGTACGGTTGCTTGTTTCATATAGCCAGCCTTAATACAAGAAGCTCATCCTGAGCTTGTCGAAGGATGGGATGTTAAACACGGTGTTTGCTGCCCATGGTTCGACAGGCTCACCATGAGCTTGAGGGCTTATTGCATGCTCAATTTCTAGAGGTCTTTGATAATTTTGGAAGAATTTCATAATTACCTTTTATCAATGCTTCTTTCTTTTCTCGCCGCCAGCCTTTGATTTGTTTTTCTGCTGCAATCGCTTCGATTGGGTCTTCGAATTCTTGGCTGAAGACCAATGTAACGGGTAATCGTTTCGATGTCCAACCATTGTAAAATCTGTGATTATGTTCATAAACCCGCTTTTCTAAATCCTCCCTTGCAGTGCCGACATAATAAGATCCATCCTGGCATTTCAGAATATAAACAAATATTCGCATATTTATTACTTATTTATGGCTCATCCTGAGCCTGTCGAAGGATGGGATATCAAATACGGTGTTTGCCGCCCATGGTTCGACAAGCTCACCATGAGCTTGGTTTTTCATGGTGTTTTGAGAAGCTCTCATGCCGCCAATTCTTTTAACGCCGCCGGGATGATTTTTTCGACCGGCGTATTTTCGGACAGGTTCTTTGAAACATTGGCGACCGCGCGGAACGCGTCGATGCGCTGATAGCCCAAATTCACCAGCGCCGAAATAGCGTCTTCGGCATGGATCAAGGAAAGCGCGTTGTTGTTGATCGGCGTGGGCGCAAACTTGCCGCCGGAAATTTGTGGGGTGGGGCCAAGGCCGATTTTATTGATTTTGTCTTTCAATTCGGTGACGACACGTAAAGCGAGTTTCGGGCCGATGCCATCGGCCTGGCCGATCGCGGCTTTGTCTTGGGACGCTATCGCGGCGATGATTTGCGGGGCGCTCAGGGCCGAGAGGATCGACAAGGCCGCCTTGCCGCCGATGCCTTGCACCGTTTGTAAAAGGCGGAATACATCGCGCTCCGTTTCGTTCAGAAAGGCGAAGAGCTGAATCTTGTCTTCGCGCACATGGGTTTCGATCACAAGCGTCACGGGATGGCCGGCTGCGGGCAATTTCGCCGCAGTCATGCCGGAACAAGAAGCCAAGTACCCGACGCCGCCGACATCGATAATGATTTGATCGTCGTGAACGGAATCGAGAATGCCCTTGAGCTTTGCGAACATGGGGGCATTATAGCGGGGGAATGGGATTTGGGGTAGTGGGGTAATGGTAAATAAAGCAAGTCTCTAAGAGAATTTCTTCGCCATTGCTGCGCTGCCCCTATGATGCGCATGGCAAATGGCGATGGCCAGCGCGTCGGCTTCGTGCGACGTCGCCGTTTTGCATTGCGGCAAAAGCCGTCCCACCATCAGCGATATCTGATTTTTATCCGC
>CAYRVJ010000138.1:0-1244 GCA_964427785.1 uncultured Alphaproteobacteria bacterium
ACATGAAATCGTTCCCCGCACTTTCCATTTTGGTGAATGTGGTAGCGCTGGCACTTCTTTTGCCTGCACTCTATCTTCTCCTCTGGAGCTTCAATACCTTCGGAGGGATCGTTCTGTCTGAATTCAAGACGTTGCTCATGGGATTTCAAGAGTGGTTACCTGCAGCGGCCCAATCTGCAGATGTGGCAGTTAAGGCGTTCGTGAAGAACAACCCTTTCCTTTCGCTGTTCGCCATTTCTGCTTTCTACCTGGCCGGCTTCTTCGCCGTATCCCCGAAAGCGCGCATCGCATTTCCAGGGTGGTACGAGAAGCGGAAAGGCACCAATGGTCTTGCGCTCCTTGGCATGTTCTTCTGGCTGATTGCTAGCGAAGTCAAGCCGAACTCCGAGGCCAATCTGGGTCCGGTGGAAGCATGGTTCGTCAGCAAGGTGCTATACCTGGTTGCAGTTGGTTTTTTCTATTCAGCACTTCCGGTCGAAACCAAGCACCAAATCAAAGAAGGACTCCAACACACTCTTATGGTTATCCGTGATGCGTGTAAGTGTGGTCAGCTCAAGAAATCTGCCAAAGGCTGACTAGCCTCACACCCAAAAAGCCCCGCGTGCGGGGCTTTTGTTTTTTGCATTCCCGTCTAAAACCAGGTAGGATGCTAAAGGTTTCGCAACTTACCAACGAAAGGATGGGTTTATGGCTATTGAAATCATGACCTCTTTCTTCCGTGCAAGAGACGAAAGAAAGAGAGAACAAGAGACGCGCCAGGCTGAGGCTATTGAGATATTTTTAGCTCGGCTGGAAAGATCGTTTCCACAGTCGTTGCCTTCAAGCAAGATGACCCCGGAGGCTGCAGAGCTTTCAAGGAAAATACTTGAGCGCCGCCGAGAGGGTAAAGCCCTCCTCTCCGAAGCTCTAAAGGTAGCTGGGGTTGATGCTCTGGCGCTTGCTGCCCTTGGTGCGGAGTACGCTGCTAATATGTCGACCTTCGTGCGACATTCTGTGGGCGGACTTACAAGAAAAGGGGAGATTACTCTGTCTCAGGTCAGACCTGTCGATACGTTCTCTAGAGTTCTTGTGGCGGTGAGACTTCTCTATGCCGATGATCTCAAAGACTACATACTCGTCAGAGTTGTTGTAAAAGTTATTGTCTGTATTATTTTTAGCTGAGCGTAGAATCTGACTTGTCCCTTTTGTATATCTTTCCATCGAGGAATACTTGTGTTATTTGTTGGCTTTGCCTGTTCTTATCT
>CAYRVJ010000138.1:1254-3951 GCA_964427785.1 uncultured Alphaproteobacteria bacterium
AAGACTACATACTCGTCAGAGATGTTGTAAAAGTTATTGTCGAAAAAGTTCTGTCATCGCCAGTAAAGCGCGCCTAACGGCGCGCTTTCTTCACGTTATATTAGGCAATCTTTTTGATTTTCGGCTAGTAGAAACAAGGGGTTTCTTCTGGTACAATGCATCTATATGGAGCTACTGTCGCGACTTTTAGGAGGAATAGAAAGGGTAAAAATAATGAGGTTTTTCCTTCATCATGAAGACGAATTATTTGCAGCAAGCGATGTTGTCGAAAAGACAAAATCAAAAAGCGTTTCCGCAAAGAAAGAACTAACATCGCTCGCAGCTATGGGCTTTATAGAAAAGAAGCGCACGAAGATGGTAGTAACAACAGGCGCTAAGAAGAAAACTTCCCGTGTAAAGGAAGTGAATGGCTACAAGCTTAATCCTGATTTCCCACACAATCAAGCTTTGAAAGAGCTGCTCTTTGATTTTCAGCTTGTTGACAAGAAAGAGCTTGCTTCTCGTTTTAAAGCACTTGGAAGAATTAAACTCTTCGTAGTGGCGGGTATTTTTATTAATGATCCAAAGTCACGTCTTGATATCTTGCTCATCGGTGAGGCGATTAAGAAACCAAAAGCAGAAAAGATTTTTGAAGGTATCTCAGCTGAGGTTGGAAGAGAAGTTATTTATTCTATTATGGATGTAGAGGAGTACGAATATAGAATTAAGATGTACGATAAGTTTATTCGTGACGTAATGGAAATGCCGCACGAAAAAGTAGTAGACAAAATCTCTAGAGAGACGAAGTAGCATCCTCAAGTCCTCGTAGGTAGGACTTATAGTTATTGATGTAACTATAGAATCTTATAAGGTCGACGTCTGAGGTCGTAGCTGGTGCCGTAACTGACGTGAAAGCAGTATTAGAAAGACCAAGCGCAGAAGCCTTCTCTCCCATGAGCTTTAGGAAAGCAGCTTCTCCTAAGTAGTTGGCATATGTGATTGCCACGTCTTTATCATTATTTTGTATAAGTCGAGGAAGAATTTCTTTTCTCGTAACGACACTGCCGTTCACGTCGATGATGTCGTTATCTTGCGTGAGGGCTTCAAGTGATACTGTTGCGACCATAAGACGTGTCATGTCGTCACTTACAATAAGAGAAGAGGATGTTGCAGTAGGCGAGAATTCTGTAGCTACGATTTGAGAAATAATAATAGGTGTATCTTTTTTTACGAAATCATAAACAGATTTTGCGTCCTCATCAGAAAGTCTAATGCACCCGCCACTATATGCGCTCGAAACTTTTTCACCATTTGGGTAATAGGGAACACCATGAATAAAGTAGTTTCCAAAGACATGGATACTATGCGGCATATAGACGCGGCCAATAGAACTGAAGTGCAGAGGTGTCTTATAGTCGTTAAAGTATTTGCCACCAATAGTCTCATAGTAACTACCAGGTTTTCCTTTAGATAAGATAGGATATGTAGCAAGTGTCAAGGTTCCATCTCTTAGTTCTACTTTCATGTCATGGAGTAGGACTACCATGTGGGGGCCTTCAATTGACTCTTCTTTAGGGAGCGTGATAACAGGCTCTTCCCCCCTAAAAGGATAGCTCTGAGCAAACGTAGTAGTCTTCAGAAAAAAAATACCCCCGAAAGAGAGAGCAAAGCTAGTAACAAAAAATCCAATAGTTAACGATAGTTTTCCAAACATTATTGGCTGAATCATATCACAAAAGTGGATAAACAGAAACGTTGACAGTTCTTTACAGGTATACTAAGAGTACCTTTATATAGTTTATGTATAAAGGTGTTTACCCCGTGAGATAAGAGCATCGGAAAACTGCGGCTCTATTAGTCTCCGGGCAGAGGTCCTTTCGGTACGACCTTTCGGATATTGTTATCTCATGGGGAATAATACACTCTTTATCAAATCTTAGTGATATCTACCTAAATGGCCCGCGCTACTTAGGTGATACGACACATACTAATCTTTATATGTTTAAAGCATCAGTTGATATTTTAGGGCAGGCACTCGTTGATACAGGGATGACATTAATAGCTTTTCTACCAAGTGTAGTTATTGCTATTGTTATCTTTGCTTTAGGTTGGTTTGCAGGAACGGTTCTAGGAAAGGCTGTAGAACATTTAGTAAGCGCTCTCCGTGTTGACAGGGCTCTTCACAAGGCAGGCTTTGACACACTAAGCGAGAAGGCTGGATTCCATATCTCGGTTGCTCGCTTCATGGGAGGTGTTATTAAGTGGCTAGTAATTGTTGCGTTCACAATCGCTTCCGCTGAGATACTTGGACTCTCACAGGTAACACAGCTTCTTAGAGATATTCTCGTATACATCCCTCAGGTAATCATCGCAGCTACTATCTTAGTAATTGCCATGCTCCTTGGAGATTTTGTAGGACGTCTCGTATCTCATTCGGTTAAAGCAACCGGCATGAATGGTGAGTTTGCCGCTCAGATGTCAAAGTGGGCTATCATAATAGTAGGCGGTGTCTTTCCAGCCCTAAGCCAGCTACGTATTATACCAAGTCTTATTGAGGTATTATTTACCGGCGTAGTGTTTGCGGTGTCACTCGCTCTTGGTCTAGCGTTCGGACTAGGGGGGCGTGACGCAGCAGCTAAGGCTATCGAGAAGGTGAAGGGGTCAGAATAGTCTTAAGTTAAAAGTTTTCAGTTTTCAAAAAGGAGCGCGGCCTACGGC
>CAYRVJ010000139.1:0-3947 GCA_964427785.1 uncultured Alphaproteobacteria bacterium
TTGGCCTGCTGGTGAGCATCCCCATCATCGTCTGGGGCAGCCAGCTGGTGCTCAAACTCATGGACCGCTTCCCGATGATCATCACCCTTGGCGGCATGCTGCTGGGCTGGATTGCCGGCACCATGAGCCACAGCGACCCTGCAGTGGTGGACTACCTGCCACAAGACAAATCCTGGCACTACGCCGCCGGTGTGCTGGGGGCATTGCTGGTGTTGGCGCTGGGCACGGTCCTCAAAAAACGAGCCACAAACCAAGCCGCCAGCTGATGGAGCGCAAAGTCCTGCACGCAGGACTCGCGTAATATCTCGCCATCTACTTTCAGGGACGTCGACATGCAAAAACAACAAGGCCTGACCCTCATCGAACTGATGGTCGTGATCGCTGTCATTGGCATTCTGGGCGCACTGGCCCTGCCGGCCTATCAGGACTTCACCATTCGCGCCAAAGTGGCCGAAATCGTGCTGGCCGCTGACGGCTGCAAAACCGCTGTGACCGAAATGGTCAGTTCCTCCTCGCAAGCCGACATCTCTGCCGACCTGCCCCGCGCCTGCGAAAGCCAAAGCAGCAAATACGTGACCAGCGTTACCGTCACGGCCAACGGCGTGATCACCGTCACCGGCAACCACGAAGCCCTGCGCGGCAGCACCAGTGCCAGCGCCAACGCCATTGCGCTGACCCCCCTGCTCACAGGCGACGCCGTGCTCAGCGGCAGCACAGACGGCGGCAAAGCCATCGCCGGCTGGCGCTGCGGCCCGGCTGACAGCAACCCCATGCCCGCCAAATACCTGCCGTCTTCCTGCAAAGGCGTCTAAAGCCGACTCGCCCACCGAGGGCAAACGATAGGGAAAATCCGATGGTCGCGCATGCACGCGCGACCTAGGATGGCTCATGACCCATTTGCAGGAGCGTGTCATGAAAACCCTGTCGCAAATTCTGGATACCAAGCCCACCGAACTTTTGACCATCCGGCCACAGGACTCCGTCCTGGTCGCTCTGGAAGTTCTGGCCACCTACAACATCGGCGCCTTGCCTGTGGTGGACGGTCACAAGCTGGTCGGCATTTTTTCCGAGCGAGACTATGCGCGCAAAGTCGCCCTTAAGGGCCTGAGCTCCGCTACCACCGAGCTGCAAGACGTCATGACCCCGACCGTCCAATGCGCGACGTTGAACCAAACCGTAACCGAATGCATGGCCCTGATGACCGACAAACGCATTCGCCACTTGCCCGTACTCGACAAGGGGCAACTGGTCGGCATCGTCTCCATCGGTGATATGGTCAAAGCCGTTATTGAAGACCAGCGCCAGCACATCGAGCAGCTGGAGTCCTACATCACGAACGGTTGAACCTTTCCATGCGCGTCAAAAGCATCCTGTCAGAAGTCAAACTCGTTATTGCAGATCTGCAAGTGCCCTTGGGCGACCAGCTTCGATCCAGCCCCACTTTGTGCGCCCTGATCGGCGAGGGCGACGAGGCCAAGGTCGTCCCGCTGAACACACCTGATGGCCGCCCCATCTTCATGAAGATGGAAAACGCCATTGCGCTCAAGCCATGACAGAACAAGAATTCCGAGAAGCAGCCCTGTCCGCAGAACGCTAAACGTTACGGCCCGGAAGGGGCGGCGTACTTGGTAGCCAAGCATCTTTCGAGCTGAAACAGCTCTTGGTCGTTTAGGGGCGATCAAAATGCAATCATTGTGAGTACCAATGAGGCTGCAAGGGATAGAATGAAAGAATCCCAAATTAATCCAAATAAGCATTCATGCCGCAAAACACCCCCCTTGTCAGCGCCGAAGAGCTCGATGCCTTGATCAAGGGTTGGGGGCCTGTTCGCCATTCGGTTGATCGATTTTTCCCGGTCAGATTCTGGGTTTTGATCACAATGGCAGCAATTTATACTTATTTAACGCTTTTTGACGCTGACAGGATGGCCTCAAGGGTGGCAAGCGATCCGGTCGAGATCACCCGTATTTCCAACTATCTGTATTTTCGCGGCTGGTTTTTGCTAGGCACAGCTGCCGTACTTATCTACGCTTACGCCAAAAACTGGTACCTTGGCATCCTGTCGTTGTGCACGTTCATCATTGGCGTTGCCAACTTGGTCTCCGACATCTTTAATATTTACTGGGACGCCTTGCCCAGTCCAACCCCCGCCTTCACCGTCATGTTGCTGGTGCGGGTCACGGCGCTTTGGCTGGTGTTCATCAACTTGCGACACGCCTCAAGTCTGCCCGACGGTATGGACCGGTTCAACATCCTGCTGCCCTTCAGAAAAAACACGCTCAGCTGAAGAGCAAGACCTCAAGCCACCCAGCTCCCGCTCTTGCCGCCGTGCTTCTCCAGCAGACGCACATGGCTGATGACCATGCCCCGGTCCACGGCTTTACACATGTCGTACACCGTCAGCAGGGCCACCTGCACGGCGGTCAGCGCTTCCTACAAATCAACAAGTTAGCTTGTTCAACAACACCTTGTTTGCGTTGGTCCTGTGTGTTTAGTTGGACAAAATTTGGACAAGATTTCTTGCCCGCGACCAGTGTACGTTGATCGTTAAATTTGTCTAGGCTGCTGACCATGCCGATACTGGGTCAAATTCAGTCTGAAGCTAACCCCACCGTACCCCCACCCCCCAGAATCCTGCGATGGGACCCAGCAACGACTTACGCTGAGTTTTCGAGACAACTCCAGGCGTCTAAGGTTCACTGGTATCTATGGCATTGACGTGTCCAATCAAATGGATGGCGCGATCGTCCCATGGCTCCGCAAAGGGATCAAAAGGGATCGCCACGCAAAAATCATTTTTTAGACATGCATGCAGATCCGACAAGGTTTTGACTAAGTGCACGTCTTTTTGACATTCTTTGCAAAACCGAACATCTGCTTCACTTGTCACGTCAAGGAGTTGCCATGTCTGTGTACAGCGGAATTTAAAACTGCAGTTCCTCAATCGAAGTGATGTGTCTGTCATTTGATCTCTTTAAACCAAGTACGATATATCATTTAAGAAAATAAATAATCGGAATTTAGATTTTTTTTATTTACTCATTACCGAATTAAATTCATCAGCAACCAAAGATGAGAATAACAAGATAGTCTAACTGTCTTTTCTAAGCCATGCAGGAAATTGAAAATAATCATCACAATGAGTCTTCGAACTACCATAAGAATTTCTGCGATACCCAACAAATTCAAGATCATCAAGATGATATTTATTGCCACAAACCCATTAAATTTCCGCAATGCAGTCAAATATCGTTGTTGAGTTTGATGAAGCATACAACGGCTCGTCAAATACATCATGGCAATAATACGTTCTATATACTCTATAAGCTGATATGCTTGTCATATATCTAGTCGTCTCTTCCCTGCTTTAAAAGCCAGTTCAGTCCCAAACCTCCCACTATGACAGCAAACCACGCTGCTATGCCTCCTTCTCCAAAAAGTGCTAGCCCAACTGAAGCAGCACCAACATAAAGCAAAATCACCACTACTGTACTCATTTTTTTTCCAATGAATTCGGTCGTTTGAATTTCAATTTAACGGACGGCATCTAAAAGCAAGTTGCCTATTGGAAGGGCCTGTCCATCCCATTTTTCCTTTAAGTGGCAAATTACATCTTGTCCACATGCCATTCTTGGAATTTCCAATAATAACTCCAGAGAATTCGCTCATAGTAGCCAGATCAATTATTATAGGTATCTGAACTCCTTTTTCTTCAGTGCCATGTGTGAATGTTGTATCGTATATAATATTCCCCACACCTTCCGTCTCTAAAAATCTATTTTGAGCCAGGGCATTATTTATTGGGGAAATAAAGTTCGACAATGCAAATATGCACAAGAGTTTTTTAATCATTTGATTGCCTTAGTATATTTGTGAAACATTATTATTTTGATTGTTTGGGTATCTTATCCCGTGGTACTTCCTCCGTCAACCATGCACTATTCAAT
>CAYRVJ010000140.1:0-3943 GCA_964427785.1 uncultured Alphaproteobacteria bacterium
GAAGTTTAGCTTCGAAGTGGCGACAAATTATTTTCATGGAACCTCTAGCGCCGCTTTAGCCATAGACATGTGTTCATCTTTACCTGATGCCAGCGCAAACAATCCAATTTTTGCAGGGACAGCCGCTAGTGTCTCATTCACATGTTCTCTCATTTGAGACCAAACGCAGCCGCCACCAGCAGCATATGCTTTGAGTAGGGGCGCCATGCCCTGCTCGCCAAACACCATTTGAAAGGCTGCAAAGTCTATCGCTGGGTCACCAACTTCACCCTCGGTCCAGTCAAGGATGCCAGTAAGACGTTCCCCTTCGTCGATGATCATGTGGCCGGCATGGAAATCGCCATGAACAAAAGTAGGTTTGTGTCGCCAGAATTCATCTGTCGACAGCCATGTCTGCCAACGTTGCCATAGCCTGTCAGCCACCCCAATCTTTCGTCGAACTTGATTGATTTGTTCTGAAATCTTTTTGCGCACGTTAGAAATGTCTGGCGTGTCGAAGTCCGCAGCGGTTGCATCAGCATAATCGACCGCGTGAATTGCAACGAGTGCGTCTGCAGTAGACTGTATGAATGCTGAAGACAGCTCTTCATGATTGATGTTCCAGGCATAGGCCTTAGCTTCCAAATCAATTTCTCCCGCTGGGACGCCCAAAAGCTTCGGGTAGGCAATTAGTTCACTAGAATGAATTCGCCATTCTGGAACAGCCACTGGCAGCCTCGGTCGGACCAAATCGAGAACGCGCCGTTCATGTCGCGCACGTTCGACAACCTCTGCGCGACGCGGTGACCGGAGCACCCATTCAGTACCTTCGTTATCACGCGCGAATACGGCAAAAAAATCCATGCCTGAAATATTTGCCCGAGCACTTTTAACATCCAATTCTAAACCATGCTGTTTAGCACTTCTAAGAACGTCCTCTATCGAGGTCAAATAAGGGGAAACCATACATTAGCGCTCCTCAAAAAATTTATTTTTTGCCAGTCTGGATTTCAGTTTTGCCAGAATTTCCGTAGTCGCGCGGACTGTAACCTCGATTTCATCGCCATACTTTTCTTCGACGACTACGACTTCCCCTCTCAATTCAGCCAACACGTTTTGCCTGTTGTAGGGTATGGATAGGCGCTCTGACACAAGCCGATCTACAAAGAATTTGATGATGCGATCACGTAACATTGCTCCGTCAGAGGCTTCTATTGCGCATATCAAAATGGCGGATGGATAACTTTTTGTAAGATTCGCACGGATGTCGGCATTGCATTGATCGATTTTATTTAGAAGGATCAGCCGTTTTCCTTGCGCCCCGATCTCATCCAGAGTCTGCTGGGTAATCGCTATTTGCATCTCCAAGTTTTCATCCGAGGCGTCAGCAACAATTAATAACAGCTCCGCGTCGCGCGCTTCAGCTAAGGTTGAACGGAATGATGCGACAAGATCGTGTGGTAAACGGTTGATAAATCCCACGGTGTCAACAACTGTGATTGGCGGAGTCGATGGCGGCGTAAGCTGACGGATAGTTGTTCCAAGAGTCGCGAACAGCTTGTTTTCGACAAGTACATTACTGCCAGTCAATAAACGCATGATTGAGGATTTGCCGGCATTCGTATAACCCACAAGTGCTGCACGGCCCGTAGGTGTACGGGACTCCCGACGGCCTTCTTCACTGAAGCGTATACGGTCCAGATCGCGACGCAAGACTGCCATACGCCCACGTATTCTTTGCTTAGCAAGTTCTACGTTTGTATGGCCCCGTGCTGCACGGCCACCTCCCCCTTCGCGATCTCCGAGTGAATGATCATCGCGAATTCGTGGAAGTTCGTAGGCTAATCGTGCCAGCTCAATTTCGAGTTTTGCCTCTTTAGTCTGCGCGCGTTTTTCGAACACAGTTAAGATGACAGCAGTACGATCCAGTATGTCTGCATCTAGAGCCGATTCGAGATTGCGTATCTGATTTGGAGACAGCTCGTCATCTGCTACAACGAGGGTCCTGGCACCCTTGTTGTTGTCCTTGAGCTGGCGCGCTTCTGGTCCACGCGCAACGATGCCGGTCCCGCCAGTGTATGCCGCTACTTCCAGCAACTTGCCTTCACCAAGATATGTCGGGAGCGCACTAGAACTGCGTTTTTGGGTTATAATTGCGTCAACGCGATACCCCAACCCTTCGAGGAGTTGGTTAAGCTCAAGCAACGACCGCTTTACACTTTCTTCCGGTGTCGCAGGATTTTGAACTGAAACTACAATTGCTCTCTGGACTTTTATATTCTGATGCTCGCGATGCGAGCGTTCTTTCACACTCATCTGTGACCTCCGATTTATTCGAGTTCGGGAGGTCGAAGGCGCTAAGTTTTACACGCAATAACGTGCCACGCCCCAACCCCCAGAGGGTATTTGGAACGGATACCGCAGCACGAGAGTTTCGCGCTGCTGAACTCAGCGAAGTCGAAGAGAGTGTGTCATTGCTAATTAGCTTCCCGGAAAAAATTACACTGAAAACAGTAAAACTATTGATAACTATAGAACTTTTTTTGTATTTCTGCCACCGCAAAAATCACTACCATGGCCTTTAACGGGGCCTTGTTGAAGCTGGATTGGTTTGGAATGCTGCGTAGCAGGGGGCGCGCAGCTCAAAAAGCATCTACTGTTCAGCAGAAAGACCATCATAGTCCGATTCCTGTCTTTTATGCGAAAGTCCCAGCTTCTTGCGTTGATAAAAGAACGATCTACGACTCATGCCGGTGACTTGATGAAACTCTGTAAACTGCTGCGAAACTTTCATTCCTGATTGACCCAGAATTTTCAGCACGTCCACGCTCGATTTGACGGCAACACCTTTGAGGAGTGCAGGTGCAACACCTGGAATTGCACTTTCCAAAAGCTCCTGCCACGATTCCGGCTCATTTTCCGCAATTTCAACGCCCATTTCCAGGGTGCGCAGGCTGATTGGGCATCTTGCACCCGACTGTGCATACTCACGGGCCTTTGCACCGAGAAACTTCGCGACTTGTACCGCGCAATAAGTGCTCGCGAAGTGGCCTGATTTCGCAGCAGAGAGAAGGAGGTCCGCAACCTGATCTGCTGACAAGCGGATGTTGTATTGCAAGGAGCGGTTAATAAATGCTTTGGCTTGCGGGGTGTCGGGAAGAAAATTGGTGAGTACGATGACCTTCCCGTGAAATTCAAACGATGGAACAGCCACCTTTTCAGATGTGGAAGTCCACGTCACCACCCGCTTGCCACCTTTGGTAACTCCTGGCCAAGTCGCAGCGTTCAGGATGGACAATGCTTGCGCGTTGTAAAACAGACCTGCGGTATCGTCGATTACGCAAATGTCACTGGGAAAGTTAGAGAGGTGGTTGTAGAGTGCAAGAGGGGTCGAGTATGCACCAAGCATCCGATAGTTGGTGCCAAGGTCACTCAAAAACTGGCGCGTTGTATGGGTCTTTGCCCACCCAGGAGCCCCCGAGATACACAGTAAATGGAACTTCTCACTGAGTATCAGGATCTCGATAAATTTCTTGATGTCATTCAAATAGTCCATCAGTAAACCCGTTGCGCAAAGTGCAATGCACTTTGTACCTAAACAACCGGAGAAACTAGGATCGGCAAAAAGCCAATCAGCTCTTTCGGAACCATGCGCACCCCCAACAGAGCGCACCTCTCGCGGATATCGCGTTCTTCAAAATGACCCGTCACCAGGACAGCTTGATCTTGAATTGAAAGCTCTTCGATAACATCAAGACCGTTTTTGCTCTGGTGATTTAGTTGGTAGTCGCAAAGGTAAAGAGTGTCTTTCGGCGCTTTGCCTGACATTTGCCACGCCAGCACTTCATCGGCACGAGAGAACTTCAAAAGAGAAATAGGACTCTTGCTGACGCTCTTGAATCTGTTCGCCCAAGTTTGTTGAATGGAACTGTCATCGTCCAGAACAACCACCGTCGTATTCTCA
>CAYRVJ010000141.1:0-3916 GCA_964427785.1 uncultured Alphaproteobacteria bacterium
TCAGCAATTTTTGCCGTCCGGCTTGGCCGGAATGAATTTGTTTAGCAGCCATAGTTGTTATCTCCTTTTTAAAATAAGCTCATGGTGAGCTTGTCGAACCATGAGTTTCATACATAGGCAGATCATCCTTCGACAGGCTCAGGATGAGCCGCCTTTTTATTAGGCGGCTTTCTTTTTGTTCGCCGCGCCTTCGATGATGCCCATGATGTCGGATTCTTTCATTATGATGTAATCTATGCCATCAACCTTGACTTCCGTTCCAGACCATTTGCCGAACAGAATGCGGTCGCCGGATTTTACATCCAGCGGCACCAGCTTGCCGGATTCGTCGCGGTTGCCGGAACCGACGGAAACGACAATGCCTTCCATCGGCTTTTCTTGCGCGGTTTCAGGGATGATAATGCCGCCTTTGGTTTTTTCTTCGGATCCGACGCGTTCGACCAGAACACGGTCATGCAAAGGTCTGAATTTCATTGATTGGCTCCTTCTTGTTGTTAAACCTTTATAAAATATAAAATATTTTCTGATTGGCACTCTGGCAATCAGAGTGCTAAGCATGTAGGCAATTGGCCTTGTTATGTCAAGAGCCGTATAAAGATTTTTTAGATAGAAACTATTTTCCTAATGGGATACAATCTAAAAAACAAGGGTGCGTTATGACAAAAACCGTTCATTATTTTTATTCGGCCAAAGAAGCTGCGGCGCTTGCCGTAAAAGGCCAGATGCCGATGGTGATTTTAAACCAGCAAACAGGCGCGCTTTTTCTTGCCACCAGCCAGTCTGTTGCCGGAACGCCGGGAAACATGTTGGACGACAACATGCAAGTGGCGAATGGCTATAAAATTAATTTCTCCCTGGTGCGGGACAAGGCAGGAAAAATACAGGACGATCAAATAGGAAAACGGTCCCAAATCGCGGGAATCAAGCCGATTGAATTCAACCCAGATTTCGCTGTTTGCGGGCTTTTGTTGCTGCGAGCCAGGCACGGGAATGGCAAGCCAGGCAGAGCCAAAGCCGGATAAATTAATGACAACTTACTACTATTTCTTTTGCCCCGCGCTTTATCGGCCAGAAAGCGCCAATGCACCTGACAGCAGCATGTTGGCTTTTGAAGTCTCAACAAAAAGACTGATCGAATACAGCTTGGTCTGCAAAGAAAATCCGCCTCCGAACGCCTATAGCAACAATTACCTTACCTACACGACAAAACCCGACAGCAGCCTTGTCGTTGTACGTCATGCCAATGGGGTGCTTACGCCTGAAGGAAAAGAGTATCTTGCGCACCACCCCAGCATGGCGGAACTTGCGAATCAGGTAGGGAATGTAGCATACCAAAACTGTATCGCGCCTGTTGCCGGAAAATACTTCAAGGCAGTCCCGGCAAAGCCAAAAAACGATCCCTTGATTCAAAAAGACATCGCGGACATCAAAGAGATATTGATCAAAAGAACACCGGCCACGCGGGCGATGATAACGGAATCGCTGAAAATTCTGCGGGTGAGAGATCCCGATGCGCCTTCTTCCGGCCCATCCGCCGCATGCGTCAGACGGCGTCAACTGCCCGTAGCGATAGTGCTTGCAGACGAATACGGGCTGGATTTGGGAACAGCATTGGCGATTGCGGCAAAATACCGTTGATTTTTTAATAAAATTTTAACTACTGCCCTACCCTGCACCGCGACTCCATTATATTTTTCTAAAATATTATTACGCAATCACAATTCCGCAACACTGTGACATTAGCACAAAGTTAATCCATTTATGACATACTAAAACCATATCCCATGATGGGAAAAGCTATAAAAAACAAAAGACTATTAGACGCATAGCGATCAAGACGCAGGAGGTGTCCGCGTTGTGTCATTGACGATCAACAGTAACCAAGGCGCAACTATTAGCTTGCGGGCGCTACAGCGTTCTCAAGCTGCGCTCGAACGCGCGTTGCATCGTCTAAGCACCGGACAAAACGCCCCCAGCGCGCGTTTCGACACGGCGGGGGTCGCGGTATCGTCCCGCATCCGAGGAGAAATCGTAAGCTTGCAAAAGCAGCAATTGATCGCGCAGCAAGGCGTTGCAATGCTGCAAATCGCCGAAGGATCGTATCAAAATACGTTTACGATATTGACCCGCATGCGTTCGCTGGCTTCCCAGGCGCAGGGCGGCAATATTTCAGCCACCGAACGTGGCATGCTGGACACGGAATATCAGCAGCTGAAAGCCGAAATCACCCGCCTTGCCAGAACCACGAGCATGGGCGGAACGAATCTTTTCGACACCGGAAACATAAGCCTTGCCGCTTATAGCAACCAGGTAAGCACGCCTGGAGCGGGAAATGCATCAACCGAACAGCATATGTTCGATTTTAACGGCGACGGCCATGTCGATATATTATCGCTGGATTTAAATTTTTCAAACAGAGTGCAACTGCAACTTGGCAATGGCGACGGCACATTCGGCACAGCGCAAAACACGGCCTTGCCCGCCGCCTTTACCCAGCTGGCGGTCGGCGATTTCAACGGCGACGGCATCAAGGATTTCGCCGTCGGCAACGGAACCACCATCGCGACATACGTCAATAACGGCAGCGGCAGCTTTGCCCAGGGCGTAAGCTATGCAGGCAATGCGACAAGCGACCTTGCAGCAGGCGATTTCAACGGCGACGGCAAGGACGATCTGGTTTATTCAGTAGCCAACACCATTACAGTCGCCATCAACCAGCTAAGCAGTTTTACGGCAACGTCCTACAGCGTTGCTGGCCATTCTAACGCACAGCTACTTATCGGTGATATGAATAACGACGGTTACGCCGATATCGTGACCAATGACATAGGCTCTAACCGCACCGGGCGCGGAACCAATTCGGGCAACGGCGGATTCAGCTTTGCGGCGACAACCAATACCGGCGGAACCAAAGCGCGGGGAAGCCTGTACGACATGAATGGCGACGGGTTATTGGACCTGATTACATCGGACACGGCAAGCAACAACGTCACAATATTTTTGAATAACGGAACATCCTATAGTTCGACAACAACAGTCAATATGGGCACAACCCAGACTCAGGTTTATGGCGGCGACATCAATGGCGACGGCATAGCCGATTTGATAGTTGCCAGCACGGTAGACGGAATATCCTATCGCCAAGGAAGCGCCAGCTTAACTTTTTCTACCGCACAAAATCTGGTGGCTGCCGGGCCTTATACGGCAGAAATCAAAGTTACCGACATTAACCGCGATGGCCGCCTGGACGTTGTCGCCTTTAGCTATATCAACGATAACGAAAACAGAATCGGCACATATTTAAACCAATCCACTATGGGGCTTGAAGGAACCATCCGCGTCGGGCCGAATGCGGCTGCGATCAACAACGTCGCGTTCCGCACCGGGTCTAGCAGGCTGAACAGCCTCGACAACGAAATGGAACACAGCATGATCAATTCCGTCGGCGCGGCCAAACGCGCCGAAGCCGCGATCAAGCGGGCTTCGGAAACGCTGACGCTGTTCCGCACCAACGCCGCCGCGGCGCAAAACCGGCTGGAGAATATACAAACCAACCTTTCCAACATTATCGAAAACCAGGAAGGTGCCAGAAGCGCCATCGCCGACCTGGATGTTGCGCGTGAAATGACCGAATTTACCGCAGCGCAGATATTGCAGCAGGCGGGTATCGCCATGCTGTCGCAAAGCAGGATCAGCCAGCAATTCCTGCTCGAAATAATCAATCAGCCATCGAGCGGCAGCCAAACAAGCTAACAAGAAGGAAAATTAAGTAAAAATTAACGGTTTATAAGGCAAAATAAAGGTAACTATGTTTGAAAGGCGTTGTTCAAAGCATGGATGATTTTAGAAAGCAGCTTGAAGATTACCGCTTAACCACAGCAGAGATATTGTATCACCTGCCCGATTATCCCGAATT
>CAYRVJ010000142.1:0-3916 GCA_964427785.1 uncultured Alphaproteobacteria bacterium
CCGCTGCGCAAAAGCTGGCGGATCTGTTCCAAAAGCCTGTCGACGTCCTGCACATCCACAGACGCGCTATCGGGGTCAAGCGCGGGCAAATCCGAAAGCCCGTCGCGCTGCATTTGCTGATACATCGCGGTTAGGTAATCGCTCATCGCCTGCTCGAACTGGCCGAGCAGCTGTTCGATTTCGGCCATTGATGCCCCGCGCGACAAGGCGTCCTGCAAGGCTTGCTCTAGGCCGCGCAAATCGCGCTCGGCGATCGAAACGCCCTCGTCCTCAAGCCGCAAAGCGATGTCCCAGGACAACGCCAAAAGCGACCCTTTGACATCGCGTCCTTGCGCGTGCAAGGCCCGCTGCACCGCGACCGAAAGCGCCATGGTCACGACGCCGTCATATTTATAGGATGCAGGCTCGCGCAAAACCCCGCTCAGCCCTTGGGCGAATTGATGCGCATCCGATTGATCGAACATATATTGCTTGCGCAATTCGGCGATGCGCGCCGCCGTGGGATTCTTGAAAATTCTTTCCGGCATGGTGAATTCGACCGGGGCAGAGAGAGATTTTTGCCGCAATGCGTCTTCGGCGATCAGCTGCATCGACACCTTTGTCCCGGCCCAGCGGTGATAGGCGACGTCGTGATAGCTGGCGTTTTTGAAATCGCCGCCATTCTTTCCGAATGCGGGAAGCTTGAGCGTGATTTTTTCCGCCTCGCCCTTTTTTGTGATCACCGCGCTTGCCGATTCTATGCCGTAATCGTCGCGGCCTTTGTAGCCGATGCGCAGGCTGGCGCGCTCGGTGATATAAGGCTCGGCGTCGAATTCGATCTTTGGCGCAAGATCGGGAAGGATTTCCAATTGCCATTCGCCCAAAGAAAGCCAGCCGGCATAGGCCTTAAGCTTGCCGCCGCCTTGTTGCAAAATCTTTTCCGCCTGGAAATTGACCTGGTCGAGCGCCGCGACGTCGATGGCTTCCCCGTCCAAAGACAGCCTTGGCGCGATGCGGATATCCTGGAACTGAACGAACAGCTTGCTGCCTTGCGGCACGGCGATGGGCGCTTCACTATTGCGCCCCGAAAGATTGATTTGCGGCATGCGGGTATATTCGGGCGGCTTGATCGAAACGCTAAGCGCCGCGATCAAATCGCTGGCAGGCGGAACAGAAGGCTGAAAGGCGCGGCGCAGCCGGTCGGTCCAATCGGCGCCTGCCTGCATCGCGCCGACGGCAAGCAGCAAAAGCAATATCGAACGCAAAGCCCATGGATCGAAAGGAGCAAAGCCGAAACGCGGCCATGACGCCGTCAACCGCGTCAGGCTTTTTTGCAAGGATTCCTGGTGCCTTTGCCACAAGGATTGCGCCAGCGCGCTGTCCTGCTGGATTTCCGGCAAGCGGTCGGCGCGCCCGGTCAGCGGGCGGTGCTGCAAATGGCTGTCGATTTCGATCCGCCGCAAAATCGCGTCCATTGCCGGCCAGCGGAAGCGGCGACGGAAATTATATACGTACGCCGCAAAAGCCAGCGTCAGATAAGCCAAAAGCATGGCATGCAGCCAGCCGGGCAAAACATCAAACAGCTCGAAAAAAGCGGCCGATATGAAAAGCCCGGCCACAACAAAAGCAGGCCAGATATATTTGGCCGATTTTTCCCAGAACAGCGCCATGCCCGCCAAAAAAATCTGTAAAACGTTGGGCTGTTTTTTCGCCGCCCAATGGCGCAGCCGGGCGGAAAGGCGCAAAGATGTTTCGGCCAGGTTTATTGCCATGGAGCCTTGACCTCGGACCGCCACTGCGCCTCGATGCTTTGCCGCTCGCGGATCGGGGCGAAATGCTCGCCGCGCACCAACACCTCGGCGGCAAGCGGCCTGCTGTTATAATTGGACGACATCGAAGCGCCATAGGCCCCGGCCCCCGCCAAAACCAGCAAATCCCCGCCCTTGAAGGACGGCATCATCCTGTCCTGGGCCAGATAATCGCCAGACTCGCACACGGGACCCACCAGATCGGCAAGCGCCATTGCGTCTGCGGATTTTTGCACCGAATGAATTTCGTGATGCGCCTGGTACAATGTCGGACGCAGCAAATCGTTCATCGCGGCGTCGATGACGACGAATTTTTTTGCCGTACCCTGCTTGACGAAAATAACCCGCGACAGCAATACGCCGGCGGCGCCGGTCAAAGAACGCCCGGGCGCCAAGGTAAGCCGGCAACCCAAATCGCCGAATTCCTTTTCCGCGATCTTGGCAAGCTCCGACACGGCGGGAATATTTTGGCCCTGATAGGAAATGCCAAGCCCGCCGCCGACGTCGATCACCGGGCAATCGAATCCCGCCGATTTTAGCTTGATCGTTTCCCGGCGCAAAACGCCCATGGCGTCGGCGAAAGGCTGCGCTTCGGTCAATTGCGATCCGATATGCATCGCAAGGCCCAAAAGCTCTATATGGCTGCAATCTTTGATAAACCCGACCGCCTGCGGCAGAACGCCAAGGTCGATGCCGAATTTGTTTTCGTTTTTTCCCGTTGTGATCTTGGCGTGGGTCTTCGCGTCCACGTTCGGATTGACGCGCAGCACGACCCGCGCCTTTTTATCGAGCGACGAGGCCACCTTTTGCAGCATTTGCAATTCCGGCAGGGATTCGGCGCTGAAATACATAATGCCGCAATCCAAGGCATAACGCATTTCCTGGACGGTTTTTCCGACCCCGGCGAAAACTATTTTATTCGCGGGGATGCCTGCTTCCAGCGCGCGGCGCAGCTCACCTTCGGAAACCACGTCGGCGCCAGAGCCCATATTGCCGAAAACCCGGATCACCGAAAGATTCGGGCAAGCCTTGACGGCATAGCAAATCGTGGCGTTCTGCCCGGCAAAGGCGGATTCATAGTCGCGGAAATTGCTTTCCATCATCGCTTGGCTATAGACATAGCAGGGCGTGCCAAGGGATTCCGCGATTTTTTCAAGCGCAACGCCCTCGACGCACAGGCCGTTTTCGCCATAAGAAAAAAACCTTGGATCTAATGTCATGTCGCTCCCTTTAATATTGCGGATAGGTTTTGGGGTAATCGCGCTCCCCGCCCGGCGGCGGCTCCAACGATCCTCTTTTGCCGCAGGCGGAAAGCAGCGCAAGCAGGCACAACAACAGCGCGAATTTTTTCATCGAATTTTTCTCCCCGTTATTTTCGCCACCGCCTTTTTGACGTTGCTTGGCGCGGTTCCGCCAAAGCTTGTGCGCGACGAAACCGAATATTTTACGTCCAAAACGCGCAGGCAATCCTTGTCCAGCCTCGGCTCCACGCTGCGCAAATCGGAAAGCGTCAGGCCGGCAAGGCCGATTTTCTTTTTCTCGGCCAGCTTGACCAGCGCGCCGACGATATGATGCGCCTTGCGGAACGGGATGTCCAATTCCTGCACGATATAATCCGCCAAATCGGTCGCGGTGGCGAAACCGGAATCGGCGGCGGCAAGCATTTTCTTTCGGTCGGCTTGCAGCCCCTGTATCATCGCCGTCATCGCCTGCAGCGACAGAATCGCAGCGTCGGCGGCGTCGAAAACCAGCGGCTTGTCTTCTTGCAGATCCTTGTTATAAGCCAAAGGCAATCCCTTGATCAGAACCAAAAGCCCCTGCAGCGATCCGAAAATCCTGCCCGTTTTCCCGCGCACCAATTCGGCGGCGTCGGGATTGCGTTTCTGCGGCATGATCGACGATCCCGTGGTCATGGATTCCGGCAATTGCACAAAGCCGAAACGGTCGTTGCACCAAATGATCAACTCCTCGGAAAGTCGCGATAAATGCGACGATAGAATCGCCATCGCCGATAAAAATTCAATGGCGAAATCGCGCGACGCCACCGCATCCAGCGAATTGCGCATCGGCGCATCGAATCCCAATTGCTTTGCCGTAAAATGCCGGTCGATGGGAAAAGACGTTCCGGC
>CAYRVJ010000143.1:0-3889 GCA_964427785.1 uncultured Alphaproteobacteria bacterium
GGACAAGGGCAAAAACCGCGCCCAGCGTCCAAAACCAAAACGGTCTTTTTATAAACTCAGCCATATCAATAAGCCTCCATCAGCCACAAGGGCGCGTTCGGCGTCAATTTAAACCCGTGGGATTGAAATTGTGCGATCAAATTTTCCGGCCTGTCGCTAAGGTCGATGGCCAATTGCGCCATGTTTCTTGTCATCGCCCTAAGCCGGATTTGCCGCACCTCTGCCATGGACGACAAGCGCCTTTGCGCATCGGCCCAGCCGCCCAAATCTCGCAGCGGCAGCAATACTTCTAAGCTTGCGGTGAATCCGCCGCCGGAAAAAAGTTGATCTTTCCAGTTTTTTTCAAAAAGCCGCATCACCTGCCGCGCGGCGCCGTCAAAGGCCGCCGCCAAATCCTCTCCCACAGGGGCCATATAAGAAATCGGCGAAGACATCGTCGGCACACCCCCTCCCGCCAGCGGGACAAAGGAAATGTCGATCCGCAGTTGCGACCCGCCGGTGTTCTGCGACAAAACCGAAACCTTGGCCCTAAGCAACAACGCGCGGTCGGTACTATAGCCCTGCGGCAAAGCGGCGGCGATCAGATCAGGATTATCCATAACCTCTTTGGCCGCAGTCATCCCAAGCGGCAATATGTCCGCCGTCGCGGTCTTGACGGGAACAAGGCCGGACAAAGATTCTTGGTTTATCCAGGATTGCCGCCATAAATTTTCCGGCTCGTACAGCAAAACGGTATCGCCCCTATCGTAAAACGGCAGAATCAGCGTAACCGGTTTTTCCTGGTCGGCATAGGACCAGCCTTTTTTGCGTAAAAACGCTTGCACCGACTCTGGCTTGAAGTCGAATTGCAGCTCGGCGCGGTAACTTGTGGGCGAAGTCTTTTCGTTTTTCACCTGGATCGCATGCAGCCATTTCCCGACAGGCAGATTTTCCGACATCGCGGCGATTTCGGCATGGTGATGGTCGGCGGTCAGGCGCTTTAGCAAGCTTGTGGCCGCCGTAAAGCGCGCCTTTTCCATCGCTTGTTTTTTGGCCTGTTCCAGATTGTCTGCGGTTTCAAAAGCCTGAATCCCGGAAACCTTATAGGCTTGGGACATATCCTGCGCCAGGGACGGCGCGGCAAAAACGCCGCATAATAGGCAGGCCAAAATCAGCTTTTGTACGAATTTGTGCAGGAAAGACATGGCATAATCTCTTTTCTTTTTGGTATAACATGATAAAACAGCCCTGACTATTACTTTACTTATTAGACAGCAAAAGCGGTTAAACCATGTCCACAAGCGTAAAAAGAACTTATAAACAGGCCGGCGTCGACATCGACGCGGGCAACACCCTTGTCGAGGTCATCAAGCCCCTTGCCCGCGCGACGGCAAGGCCCGGCGCGGACGGCTCCTTGGGCGGATTCGGCGCGATTTTCGATCTGCGCGGCGCAGGGTATAAAGACCCGCTTTTGGTTTCCACCACCGACGGCGTCGGCACAAAACTAAAGGTCGCCATCGAAAGCAACAAACACGACACCATCGGCATCGACCTTGTCGCCATGTGCGTCAATGATTTGATCGTCCAAGGGGCCGAACCCTTGATCTTTTTGGATTATTACGCGACGGGGCGGCTTGACGTCGCCATCGCGCGCGAAGTGATCGCGGGCATCGCGGCGGGTTGCCGCATCGCCGGATGCGCCCTTGTCGGCGGCGAAACGGCGGAAATGCCCGGCATGTATTCCAGCGAAGACTACGATCTTGCCGGATTTGCCGTGGGTGCGGTCGAACGCGACATGGTGCTAAGCGGCAGCGGCATTGTGCCCGGCGACGTTATCATCGGCCTTGCGTCGGACGGCGTGCATTCCAACGGATTCTCGCTGGTGCGCAAAGTGGTTAGCGATATCGGTTTCGATTATCAAGGCACAGCGCCTTTCGCTCAGGATATGTCGTTGGGCGAGGCGCTGTTGACCCCGACGCGCATTTATGTGCCCAGTGTTTTGCCCCTGGTGCGTCAAAAGAAACTTAAAGGTCTTGCCCACATCACCGGCGGCGGACTTTTGGAAAATATTCCACGCGTTTTGCCGAATAATACCTGCGCTGAAATAGACCTGCGTTCCTGGCCGTTGCCGGGCGTGTTTTCCTGGATCATGAAATCCGGCGGCGTTCCAAAAGAAGAAATGGCGCGCACCTTTAATTGCGGCATCGGCATGATGGCCGTAGTATCGCCGGAATTGGCCGATGACGTCCTGAAAAGCCTGGCGCAATCCGGGGAAAAAGCCTTCAAGATCGGACGGATTGTCAGCCGCCCGGAAAGCGGCCGCTCGGTTGATTTGCTGAATTTGGATACTTGCTGGATTTAATGCCAAAACGCATTGCCATCCTCATCTCCGGCCGTGGCAGCAATATGGAAGCGCTGATCAAGGCGGCGATTCCCGAAACGCATATTGCGCTGGTACTGTCCAACAAGGCGGACGCCAAGGGCTTGGAAACCGCCAAGGCCCATGGCATTCCCACCGCCCTATTGCCGCACAAAGGCTTTGCAACCCGCGAAGAATATGACGCCGCGCTGCATGCCATTTTGTTCGACCACAAAATCGACGCCATTTGTCTTGCCGGATTCATGCGGATTCTATCGGCGGAGTTTGTGAATAAATGGCCCAACAAGATTCTGAATATTCACCCTTCCCTTTTACCTGCCTATAAAGGCACCGACACGCATCGCCGCGTTATCGAGGCCGGGGAAAAACACCATGGCTGCAGCGTGCATTTCGTCGTGCCGGAAATGGATGCGGGGCCGGTCATTTTGCAAGCTTCCTGCCCGGTTATGCCCGATGACACGGAACAAAGCTTGGGCGAGCGGGTATTAAAACTGGAACATGAAATCTATCCCAAGGCGCTTGCCTTATTCGCCGGCGGAAAATTACAGGTGACAGGAAATAAGGTTTTGGTAAAAGAATAGCTTATACAATGGAGAATCCAATGGCCCAAATGCCCAGCAACAGCAACGACCCCTATCTGCACAACGCCCGCAAGACCTTTGCCGGCACGATGAAATTATTCGCCTATGGCGCCGCCGCAACCGCCGTTATCTTGCTGCTGATGGCCGCGTTTTTGGTATAAAAAAGCGCGGAAAATTTTCCGCGCTTTTGCCGAAACGATTAAGGGGAATTCGCCTATCCCACAATCTCGCATTCGCTAAAGAAAAACGCGATTTCGATCTTGGCGTTTTCGATGGAATCCGAACCGTGGACCGAATTTTCGCCAACGCTGACCGCGAATTCCTTGCGGATCGTGCCGGGGGCGGCATTGGCGGGGTTGGTTGCGCCCATGACTTCGCGGTTTTTGGCCATGGCGTTTTCGCCTTGCAGCACTTGCACCACGACGGGCGCGGAAATCATGGATTGGCACAATTCCCCATAAAACGGGCGTTCCTTGTGCACGGCGTAAAACGCCTCTGCCTGCTTTAACGTCAATTGAATGCGCTTTTGCGCGACGATGCGCAAGCCCGCTTCTTCGAATTTCGCGTTGATTTTCCCGGTCAAATTACGCCTGGTGGCGTCGGGCTTTAGGATGGATAGGGTGCGTTCGGTAGCCATATTCTCTCCATATAAGTTTTTTTTAATTGTGCAGTGCTTATAATGCCTTAAAGCCGGATTCGCAACAAAAAAGGGCGGCCTTGCCGCCCTTTTAGGTGTAAAGATCAGTCCCTTACTCAAAATTATCGGCGATAAACCGGTCCAAAAGACGTACACCAAAGGCCGATGCGCCTTTGGGGGTTGGCCCGTTATCCTTGGCCGCCCAGGCGGTTCCGGCGATATCCAGATGCGCCCAATCGACGCCGTCTTTGATAAAACGCTTGATGAAATGCGCCGCGGTGCAGCTGCCCGCGCCCCGGCCCGATCCGATAT
>CAYRVJ010000144.1:0-1221 GCA_964427785.1 uncultured Alphaproteobacteria bacterium
GTTGTTTTGGGGTGGGAATTCTGTTGCTCCGCAACCACCGCCTCCCTAACCCTCCCCGCAAGGGGGAGGGGATTTTTGTGTCAACCGTTAACTGGCTCATATCCGCCATTATTTAGGACAATCCTTGGCAATTCCAAGCATATTGTATTCCCCACCCGATTCTGGCATAAAAACGGATTGAATTTGGCCGCAAGGCCTGTCTTTTAAGTCCAATTAACATGAAGGAAAAATAATGATGCAGATGTCCAATCTGGAATATTTCGTAATGATCTGTGGCGGGCTGTCGCTGCTATACGGCCTTTTCGCCGCGCGCTCGATACTTGCGATGCCTGCGGGCGACGACCGCATGCGCGGAATCGCCGCCGCTATTCAAGAAGGCGCGATCGCCTATTTGAACCGCCAATACCGCACCATCGCCGTTGTCGGCGTTGTGATTTGCGCGATATTGGGCTGGCTTTTGGGCAAATATGTCGCCATCGGCTTTGCCTTGGGCGCGGTGCTTTCCGCCGCCGCCGGATTCATCGGCATGCATATTTCGGTGCGCGCCAATGTCCGCACGGCAGAGGCGGCGAAAACCGGTCTGCAGCCAGCCTTGGATGTCGCTTTCCGTTCTGGCGCTGTGACCGGGCTTTTGGTCGTGGGCCTTGGGCTTTTGGGCGTCGCTGGATATTATTTTTATCTGACCGATATCGTCGCGGGGATGGGCATGAACGATCCAGCCGACGATACCGGCCAGCGTTTGATCCTGGACGCTTTGGTTGGGCTTAGCTTTGGCGCGTCTTTGATTTCTATCTTCGCGCGTCTGGGCGGCGGCATTTTCACCAAGGGCGCCGATGTCGGCGCGGATTTGGTCGGCAAGGTCGAAGCCGGGATCCCGGAAGATGACCCAAGAAATCCTGCGGTTATTGCCGATAACGTCGGCGACAATGTCGGCGATTGCGCGGGCATGGCGGCGGATTTGTTTGAAACCTATGTGGTCACCATCGTCGCCACTTTGCTGCTTGCTGGAATGTCGTTTGGCGATGCCATGTTGCAGTCGCAAATGATGATGTACCCCTTGGTCGTCGGCGGCGTTTGTATCATCGCTTCGGTCGTGGGAACGTTTTTTGTCCGCTTGGGCAAGGACAACCACATCATGAAAGCGCTGTATCGCGGCTTGATCGTGACGGGAATCCTATCGGCCTTGGCGATTGTCTATGTGACGCAGCAAATGTTCGGCGG
>CAYRVJ010000144.1:1321-3878 GCA_964427785.1 uncultured Alphaproteobacteria bacterium
GAAATCGGCTTTTCGCTGGAAAACCCCTATGTCGTCATCGGGCTTTTCATCGGCGGATTGTTGCCCTATCTGTTCGGCGCTATGTCGATGATGGCCGTCGGACGCGCTGCGGGATCGGTCGTGGTCGAAGTCCGCCGCCAATTCAAGGAAATCGCCGGCATCATGGAAGGCAAATCCAAGCCTGATTACGGCCGCGCGGTCGATATGTTGACCGCCGCCGCGATCAAGGAAATGATCCTGCCAAGCTTGCTGCCGGTTTTGGCGCCGATCGTTTTGTTCTATGCGGTGCAATCTTTTGCCGGGTTTGAACAAGCCTTGTCTGCCGTCGGCGCGATGCTGATGGGCACGATCGTGACGGGCTTGTTCGTTGCCATCTCGATGACCTCGGGCGGCGGCGCGTGGGACAACGCCAAGAAGTACATCGAAGACGGCCATTTCGGCGGCAAAGGTTCCGAAGCCCACAAGGCGGCGGTGACCGGTGACACCGTCGGCGATCCTTATAAGGATACCGCCGGCCCCGCGATCAATCCGATGATTAAAATCATCAATATCGTGGCGCTTTTGATGCTGGCCGCTTTAGCGGCATAGGCTAAGCGCTTATAAAGAAAGGAAAAGGCGGCCCTAAACAGGCCGCCTTTTTGTTGTTGATGAAAAGGATATATTTTGTTATTTTCTATAATCGCTAAGCATTTATCGGAGAAAAAGCCATGGTTGTAAAAAGATACGGAGCAAATCAAGAAGCGATGGAGAAAGAAGCGATTGAAAGCGCGCGCCATTATTTTGAAAAACTCACCCAGCCTTTTGATCCCGACAAGCCTTTTGCCGATTACTCTCAGCCCACGCAGTCCATATTTGATTATAGCCGTGAAGGCATGCCGGAACATGTGCAAGAAGCCGGATTTTACGCTAGCATGATAGAGGACAAACTAGCGCATTTTGAAATAGGATATGAAACGCTTGACCCAGCCGGAGTAAAATCAGCCGATCAGATTAGGGCGGAAATACAAGCCGCGCTTCAAAGAAGCTATATAGCCCATGCGCGGCATTATTATGGAATGCAAATGCAGCCCGGATGCGTTCATGACTATTCCCAGTCTATCTCGGATTATTTGAGCTCGGCGAGCCTAGGGTATGAAATGCTTGACCCAAGCGGCGCTAAAACCGGGGATCAGCTTCAAGCTGAAATTCAGCTCACCGTTAGGACTATTTACATCGGCCATGCGCGCAATTACTATTTGCGCTTGAAAGATGCCGCTAATGGCGGGGAGTACGCGCGAGGAGTTATAGGAAAGTTCCATTCTGATAAAAAGAAAGTTAATGCTGCTTCACGGCCGGATTGGGCCGCTTGGATGGTTTCAAATATCACAAAAAATTTAGAATATGCTGGCGCAGGATACCAGGCGCTCGATCCCAACGGCAATAAAAGCGCAAGCGATATCAGAAACGAAATCGATGTTTTGGCTAAACAATGTTACGTTGCTGCTGCGCGCTTGTTATTTAAGTTTTTGTGCCATCAAAATATCGACCCGAAACAGGTCGGTTTACGCCAAGACGATATTCTAGGTATAGAAGATCATGACTATCATTTGATGTCGGCTTTAATTCTAAAAGTTCCTGAATATTTAGAACGGTTTTTATCCGAAGCGGGGGTTGGCCTTGAAGCGCTGGATCCCAGCGGCGAAAAAAATGCGCCGCAATTGCAGGCGGAAATTGATGCCGCTTGGAAGCATGTTAACATTGCGCTTGCAAGGCAAGAATACAGTGCCTATATGGCCTATGAAGGCCGTACCCAATATCTCTCGTGCATAGAAAAAGTGCGCCAATATTTGCACGCTGCAGGGGTTGACGCCGCCGCGCTAGACCCAGAAGGCAAAAAAACCGTGCAGGATATTGATAATGAATTTGATGCCGCTTACATAGCCAACAGCCGGAAAGAAGCGTTGGATACCTATGAAAGACTTCAGCAAGAAGAAGGCTATAGAGATAACATCTTTGCTTACAGCGGATTGCTTCAATGCATGCAGGCGGGCGGCATAGGCTTTGACGCTTTAGATCCAGAAAATCCCAAACGCGCGGCCATAATGGTTTGCGAAGGATTGGTTGATATTTATTTTATACAAAAAAGTAAAACACATGGTTGCTGCGGCCCTTTCGCCGACACTATTCTTCACGGCTTTATGGAATTAAGCGGCATAAAACTTGCCGATTTGGCCAATGTCGATCCCGCAGGAAAAACGGAAGAAGCCTTCAAACTGCTTGCAGACATGCAAAAAATAGATGCATGGAAGTTGACGCGCATTTTTCAGGAAAGAGCAAGGTCGGCCTAGATATTGGCAGGAAGATGGGCGTTTATCTGCTGCCCTCTTTCCCGCCGAACCGTCCGACATTGCCCAGCAATTGCTGTAAAATAGTCAGTTGGCTTTCGGCGGCGGGGGTGGTTTCCTCGACCGCGTTGACCTCGCGCGCGTCGGCCAGGGTTTTTTGTTCCACCGATTCGACCAGGCCTTGATTGTTAAAACGGATAATCACCGCCTTTTGATCGGTCACTTCCATTTCA
>CAYRVJ010000145.1:0-3868 GCA_964427785.1 uncultured Alphaproteobacteria bacterium
GATATGGGCGATGATCGAAAAATTGCGGATTTTGGCGAGGTCTTGGGTCATTTCAACTCGATATGTTTGCAAAAGAATTCGTGTTTATGCGCAATTCCGCCTTAGAAAACAAGACTTATCGGCGGTAACGAAAATGTGTTTGAAAATCCTGAAACGCCCAATCAAAGGCCACATATTAACCTTTTCATAACAGGAAAAAGGCCTATCCAGAATATTAAATTTGCTAAAAAGCCCAGATATTAGACGCGGTTTTGTTCTAAGAAATATATTTAAGTTATTGTTATTAATTACTTTTAAATTGCTGCAGTGCATTGCAATTTAACCAAATTGGCAGCATATTTATGTTGTTGTTCTTTTAAGGATATGATAATGTATTAGTTAATAACGATTGCGTGAACAAGCATTCGCCATAAAACTTAGGGAAGGGTAACACAATGAAATCATCTCTTAAAAATCTTTTCGGCGCAATTATTGCAGTCGCATGTATTGCCAACTTCCCGGCAAACGCCGCCATCGTCAAGGCAACCGCTAGCACGAGCATAATCAATGCTGTTGGTGGCACAACCATAACATCGGTCAATGTCTCGGTCTCTCCCTGCATTGCCGCCACTAAAATATACGCCGTTTACAATTATGCAGGCGCCAAGATATGCCCAACCGCAGCTACCAGATTTTTTTATGTCAGCGCAAGCGGCAATGACACCAACTCCGGTCTTTCCCCCACGCTTGCGAAAAAGACTTTGCGCGGCGCGTTTTTGGCCGCAGGCACAGCACCAACCAACACCTGGATCGTCTTGAAGCGCGGCGAGGTTTTTGAAAGACATCCCGCCGACCCTATTCCACTTTTGAACGCATCCGGCATATCAGCCTCGCAGCCTTTGGTTATCACCGCTTATGGCGATGGCATGGAACGCCCGATGCTAAGCACCGATCTGGGCATGGAAATCCGGGGCTCTGCCAGCGTGAAAAAAACCGATGTGATTATTTCCGGCCTGCATATTTACAGAAAAGTGGGCCTGGGCGGAACCGGCATTAAATTTCTAAACGGCAATATGGAAAGAATTGTCATTTCCGACAACCGGATCGACGGATATTCCAACGCAATCATCGTGCAGCAAATCGGCACGCACGCCTCGTACGAAAACGTAGCGATACGCAATAACGTCCTGCTTAACACCGCTTCTGGCGTCGGCCCCGGCGGGCACGCCAACACTATCTATGCCTTTGGCATCAAGAAAGGCTTGGTGATCGAAAACAATTTGATGGATTTTGGCGGCTATTACGGCGACCGCACCGTGGGTATCCCAGATAAAATCGTAAGCTGCAAGGACAACGTCACCAATGTATACAGCAAAGAAGTGGATTACCCGACTTCTTGCCCAGCCGGAACTACCCCGGTCATGATGGACAGCTATGCGACGATCTTCAACCATCATTTATACCTGCAATATGGCGTTGAATCCGGCCCGGCGGTAGTGCGCAACAACATCGTATCGCGCGGATCGTCTCATGGGATGCAGGCGCGTTCCGGCGCCGACGCGCAGCTTAACGTTTTTTCCCGCAACGGCCTTGCCGCCTTTGTCGGCGGCGACGATCTTGACCCGGAACAAGGCTATGTCAGTGTGCTTGCAAATAACGTCGCGGTCGAGGGCGAAAACATCAACGACACCACGCCGCGCGGGTTTGGATTTACGGCCAACTCGGCGCCCAATTCGATCCTTTACGCGAATATGGTCGTTAATATGAATAAATCCCATACCGCCAGCAACAAAATCGCTTACGAGGTCGTTTGCGTCGACCCGGAATATGTCGCGGGCACATTGCGCAGGCCATGCACCACCAGTCTTTTGCGCAATATCGCTTATGGATGGAGAGACCACAGCAACGGCAACGGCAACCCTCTCTTATTCAAAGTGCGCGCCGACCAGACCGATCCAAAAAGCATCGTGATTATGGCCAATGATTTTGAAGGTTCGGCCCTGGGCACAAGCAAAACCATGGTGACTTTCCAAAACGATTCCGCCGTGTCTTTGGGCGACAAGGTCAGCTTTATCGCCAACACTTACCGTTTGGAAAATCCGGCCAACATCAATTTCCGCCCAGTGACCGGCAGCGCGGCGATTTCGATGGAATCCTGGCAACAGCAGAATTTCGAACTCAATCCCAAAGGCGTGACCCCGGAAAGCGCCCAAAACAAATGCCGCACGCTTGCGACTTATTACGACGATGCGATCCTTGGCAATCTTGCCAACGACAATTGCGCGATTATGCATGACGACGCCCTATACAACGCCTTTATGCAAGCAGCAGCCGAGGCCAAGCATCCGCTGAAGGCCAAGAATATGAAATTTGAAGCGATCTCTATCATCAGATATTTCCGTGAGGCGTTTCCGGTTCCGAATTTATAGGGGATAACACGGTATTAACATGTGGGGGCAAAGAAAGGGGGGAAGAGCGATCTTCCCCTCTTTTATTTTATTCCCTCGGCAGAAGCAGCGAATACAAACATTCATCCTGTAATTCCGTTGCGCTCAATTGCGGATAAATTTTGTGTTTTTCTAGAACCTTTGTTTTCTTGAGCCCCAATTTTTGCATCACCCTGCCCGAATTGGGGTTATCGACATGATGCACCGACCAGATGCGCCGCATGTCGGGCAAGGATTTGCACCAATCGATAATTGGTTTGCCCGCTTCGGCGATATAACCCCTGCCCCAAAATTCCGGCATCAATAAATACCCGAAATCGGCATGATCGCCGTGCATGCGGATGCCAAAAGATCCGATCAGGCCAGGTTTGTTTTTCTCCTCTATCACCCAGGTAAATTCTTCGCCCGTATCCCATGCGCACGCCGCATAGCGGATAAATTTTTCCGTTTCCGCCGGAATGCCGCATTTCCAGCTCATATACCGCGCTACAATCTCGCTTTTTCCCCATTTGGCATAGGCCTCGGAAAAATCTGCTTCTGCAATAGCGCGCAGGCTTAGGCGTTTCGTTTCAATATGTTTGGAAGGTTGTTTCATTTTATTGTTATCCCGAGCGCAGCGAGGGATGACAGGAATTATCAGGAACGCAACTGCGCGCCGGTTGCCTTAACAACGCTGTCTATGATTTTTTTGCCAATCGCTTCGATTTCGGCGTCGGTCATGGTTTTATCGGCTGGCTGCATTGTAACCGCAATCGCCAGGGATTTTTTCCCATCCGCAACGCCTTTGCCGATAAATTGATCGAACACCGTAACGTCCGCGATCAGATTCTTATCGGCTTCACGCGCGGCTTTGATAATGGCATCTGCCTTTACCGATTGATCGACCAGGAATGCGAAATCGCGGGAAACCGGCTGGAATTGCGATAATTTCAACAAATTGCGCGCCTTGGATCCTTTGGATTTGGGCTGCGGGATATTTTCAAGAAAAATTTCTGCCGCCACAACCGGAAGCTTGATATCGTAATGCGCCAAGATTTTAGGATGCAATGTCCCGAATTGCGCCAGGATATTGGGGCCGAATTTGATCGTGCCCGATTGGCCCGGATGATACCAGGATGGCGCATCGGCGGTTATTTGCGCCTTTGCCGCATCGACGCCCAGTTCCGCCAGCAACGCCAGCGCATCGGATTTCGCGTCGAAGGCGTTCACGGCGCGCGATTTTTCCTGCCAGTGGCGCGGCGTTGCGCCGCTGCGTATGGTGGCAGCAACGGTCTTCTGGTCTTCAGGCTTCACCCCTGCATATTGCGGGCCGACTTCAAATAAGGCCAAATCCGGTACACAGCGGTCTGAGTTAAATTTCACTATTTGTAATAAGGACGGCAGAATATTTGGCCGCATCACACTCAAATCCGAGCTAATCGGATTTACCAGCATAAGATCAA
>CAYRVJ010000146.1:0-3857 GCA_964427785.1 uncultured Alphaproteobacteria bacterium
CCCACCGGCACGATCACGGTGTTCTTGACCATTTGCGCCTTGACCAGGCCCAATACCTCGGTCCTGAAATCGTCGGCGCGGTCGGAATGGCGGATGCCGCCGCGCGCGACCTTGCCGCCGCGTAAATGCACCGCACGCATGCGCGGGGACGAGACAAAAATTTCCGCCCATGGTTTCGGATCGGGCATTTCTTCGATCTGGCCGCTTGCGATTTTGATCGAGATGTATTCCTTGTCTCTGCCGTCTTGCATGGACTGGAAAAAATTGGTGCGCAGCGTCGCCTGGATCGCGTTCAAATAACGGCGCAAGATGCGGTCTTCGTCCAAGTTCGACACAAGGCCAAGCTCTTGCTCGATCTTATCGACCAGCTCTTGGCAAGCCGGGGCGCGCACCGGCAAAAATCCGGGATCGAAGCGCGCATAAAACAAATCGCGCAGCAATTTGCCGATGGCGCTTTGCTTGGCCAGGGTTTCTTCGATGGTTTGCTGGGCGGCAAGGAACCCGGTCTGGCGCAAATATTGCGCATAAACGCGCAACATGGATACGTCGCGCACATCCAGCGAAAGCGCGACGCATAGCCGGTTGAACCCGTCGCTGTCGTTGCGCCCGCTTAAGGTTTCTGCCAAGGCCGCGGTCAATGCCGATTTTTGCGCCGAAATATCGATCGGCTTTTTATCGCGCCGCTGCAGCAAAAGATCGTAACTGTAAATCGCGGCGCGGTCCTTTTCCATCAAAGGCGCGATCAAGGTCGGAATTTCGTCGATGATGCGGAATCCAAAATTTTCCAGCATCGGCACCAGATCGGACAAGGCCAATTCCTGGCCTTTGCGGTAAACCGCAAGCCCGCAATAGCCGTCTTGGGCAGAGCCGCGCGCGTAAAAATGAATCGCCAGGCCCTTGGCCGCAGAGGTTCCGTCCAGCACCGATTCGACATGCCGAATGTCGATCAAGGTGTCGTTCAGCGTGTAGGTTTTTTGATAGGACGGCGTGAACGCGCCCTCGTACCGGCGCAGCAATGTCCGCGTCAAGGAAGGGGGGTAATTTTGCAGCAATCCTTCTTGCAGCTTTTCGGAAAAGCCGCGCGCCGCCAGCGCCAATTCCTTTTCGATGGCGGCGGCGTCGAAATTATCCTGCGCCCCTTGCGGAGCATCTATCAGAAAATGCACCCGCGCCAAATGCGAATCGGTGACCTGGGTGTAAAATTGACGGACTTGTCCTTTAAGGTGTCTGCACAATATATCGCCGAATGCCTGGCGCAATTCGGACGAAAACAGCTCGCGCGGCGTAAAAATAAGACAAGAATAATAGCCGCCGAAAAGATCGCGCCGCACGAACAGCGCGGTGCGCCGCTTTTCATGAATGCGGGTGATGTTCAAAGCCGCTTGCAGCAACTCGTCCTTGTTGATCTGAATCAGCTCGTCGCGCGGATAGGATGTCAGCACATCGATCAATATCTTGGCCTTGTGGCCACCTTTGCGCCAATGGCTGGCGTCGACGATGCTTTGCGCCTTTTGCCGCAGCAACGGTATGTCGAACGGGTTGCGGTTATAGGCCAAAGAGGTGAAAAGCCCGGCGAAACAATGCTCGCCGGTGATTTCGCCCTTGGCATTCAGTCTTTTGACGACGATCACGTCCAGTTGCACCGCGCGGTGGATCGTCGAAATTTCCGGCGATTTGCGGATAGAAACCCAATTCCTGTCGGCGATTACAGCTTTGACCGCCGGGCTTTGCGGGTCCAAATCGCGCACCCCGCCCAAAAGACGCTTGGTGTCGTCGCCCAAAATCCCAAGGCCGGAGCCCTTGGCGACGCCGATTTTTTTACCCGATGCCTTTGGAAAATCATAAGCCCTGTAGCCCAGAAAAATAAAATGATGCTGATCCAGCCAATCCAGGAACCGCGCCGCCTCGGCCGGGTCTTGCGCGCCGCCATTGCCTGGAATATCGGCCATGACCTCGCGCAGCTTGCGCCGCATCGCCTGCCAATCTTCGACCGCGACGCGCACATCGTTCATGGCGCTAAGGATTCTTTCCTGAAGCTGTTTTTTATCCGGCAAACCATGCGGCGCGGAAACCAGGAATTGGATATAGGATTCCATCTTGCCCTGGCCCGACGGCACAGGATTTTGCTGCAGCGAGGACAGCTTGCCTTCTTTGCCGCGTGAAACCCAAACGGTCGGATGCACCACCGATTCAACCGCAAGCCCCATCGCATGCAGCGCCATGGTGGCGGAATCGACCAGAAACGGTTTGTCGTCGTTAAGAATGGAAACCAGGATATAATCGCCAAGCCATTCTGTCTTGGCAGACGGAAAGTCGATCGAAAGCGCCGTGCCCTTGCCTTTGCGCTTTTGCGCCAAATCCCATATCCGGCCTATGGCGCGGGCATAAAGCTCGACCCTGTCTTCTTTTAAATCTTCGGGATTGATGTTGTCGGCATAAAGCGCCGCGAATTTCTGCGCCTGCGCGTTTTGCGCAAAAATTTCCTTGGCCCGGCGCGTCACGCGGCTTTTGATCGCATCGGCGGTTTCGGAACGCTTTCCGGCGCCTTGTGAAATTTCTATCAATGTCGCTGTGGGAGGCAAAAGAAGTACCCGTGGTTTAGACAGGTATTTTTAGCAGGGCAAGAAGCCCTAGTCAAACCGCAGGGGGCATAATACTGATTTATTAAGGGAGGGGTTGCGGCAAAATTCGCGGCAAGGATCTGCGTCGTTGATCCGGACGGGGAATCAATTCCCCCTCTCCGCATTTAAAATACAATCCTTTTCTGCTTATCGGGAGCCACTGGCGCGAAGACGTTCATGGGAAAAATTCGGCCCGCCGATACTGCAAATATGCGGAGCGCCTTTTGGCCGCTCTGTATAGGCTTGTTCCATGGCCTTTTCTCCGGATGGAAAGGGGCCGATAACACTGAAATCGTCGAGGAAAATTGCAACAAAGTCACAAGGTTTTGCTCCAGGATTTTGTTTGATCCAGCCATCAAGGGCAGTCTGCAGAGACAAATCTTCCATTTGTAAAACCCCATTGTCTATGTGGTTACTGGAGCGGGCGAAGGGGATCGAACCCTCGACCCTCACGTTGGCAACGTGATGCTCTACCGCTGAGCTACGCCCGCACTCCGTATCATAACAAGCAGCAATTTAACTGCCTGGCTCTTTGTCTTTCGGGCTTCGCCCTATGGCGCTGAGCTGCGCCCGCAATCTGTATTGCAACAGGGGTGAAATCTACATCCTTAAAACCCGGTTGACAAGCGCGAAATACAGGCCCATTTTCCCCTGGAAAACCCTGGATACAAGCCCATGCAGCCCCATAAAACCGTGCCTCTAGAGCAGAATTCTGCCCCCGCCGCCGCCCTGTTAGAGCGTCAAAAGCGGCTTTTTGCCTATTTCAACACGCTCGGAATAAGCCATGACACCGTCCGCCACCCGCCCTTTTTCACCGTCGATCAAGGTCTTGAATGGCACGCCAAGATACCGGGGCTGCATTGCAAGACGCTTTTTCTAAAAGACAAAAAAGACAAATTATGGATGGCGGTAATCCCGTTCGATAGGCGCGCCGATTTGAACGCGCTGGAAAAGAAAATCGGGTCCGCCCGGCTGTCTTTCGGCAAAGCGGAGCTGCTGTGGGACATATTGGGCGTCACGCCGGGATCGGTGACGCCCTTTGCGCTTTTGTTCGACCAGGACAAAAAGGTACAGGCGGTTTTGGACCGCAAAGTGGCGGAGGCGGAAAAGCTGTGTTACCATCCGCTTTTGAACGACGCCACCACCACATTGTCGGGGCCGGATTTCTTGAAATTTCTGCGCGCAACCGGGCATGAGCCGCTTATTGCCGATTGCGGCGCCTGACCTATATAAAGA
>CAYRVJ010000147.1:0-3852 GCA_964427785.1 uncultured Alphaproteobacteria bacterium
TGGGCGTCGCCGGGGTAGACCTGCTGCGCTCTAAACGCGGGCCATTGGTGCTGGAAATCAACGCCTCACCAGGTTTAGAAGGTATCGAATCGGTATCCGGTGTCGATGTAGCGGGTAAAATCGTAGAATATCTTGAAAAGAAAGTTTTGCGCCGCGAGCAAAAAAGCCAAGCAGCCCAAAACGAATCCAAAAAGACGCCCAAACCAGATGCCCCCGCAGCCTAAAAAAACAAACGCAGACGTCATTGTCAGAATCGCCGGACAGAATATCGCCCCGCAGTCTTGCGTTACCGTCAATTTGAATGTCGGCAAGCTTTACACCGACACGCCCCTGCATATGCCGGTGCGTATTTTCACCGGCAAGAAAAAAGGCCCGGTATTGTTCGTTTCGGGCGGGGTGCATGGCGACGAGATTATCGGCGTCGATGTCATCCGCCGCCTGATAAAAGAAACCAGAATTTCCAAGATCAAAAAAGGCGCTTTGATCTTGCTGCCGATTTTAAACGTTTTCGGATTTTTGCTGAATTCCCGCTATTTGCCGGACCGGCGCGATTTGAATAGGACTTTTCCCGGTTCGCCCGGCGGTTCGATGGCGTCCCGCATCGCCAACATTTTCATGAACGAGATCGTCGCCAACGCCACCCACGGCATCGACATCCATGCCGGGTCTTTTTACCGTGAAAACCTGCAGCAAATCCGGGCGCATAGCGAGGATAAAGAAACCCTTGCCATGGCAGAGGCGTTCGGCGCGCCGGTGATATTGCACAGCGATTTGCGCGACGGCTCGTTGCGCGAAGCGTCGACGTCCAAAGGCGTAAAAATGCTGGTTTACGAAGCGGGCGAGGCCCTGCGTTTCGACGAAAATGCCAGCGTCACCGGGGTCAACGGCATTATCGGCGTCATGCAATATTTGGGCATGATCGAAAAATCCACTCCGCAAAAAACCAAGCCCCCTTTCATCGCCAAAAGCGCGGTTTGGGTGCGCGCCCCGCGCGGCGGCGTGTTATGGGACAGGGTCAAATTGGGCAGCGAAGTCACGGCGGGACAAATATTGGCCTATGTATCCGACCCATTCGGCGACGATCCGATACCGGTGCTGTCGCCGGAAAACGGCCTTTTGATCGGGTGCAGCAACCTTGCCACAGCGAACGAAGGCGACGGGTTGTTTCATATCGCGACGGCCACTAAGACAAGCGGCAAAGACAAATCCCCGCGCCAGGAAAACGTTGAAATTCCACAACCTTTAGTCGCGACGCCAGATCATTAGATCATGCCTGCTCGTTCGGATTGATTCTTTCGGATATTTTTTTCAATTGCAGCCGGGCCGCGCTGATCGAATATTCCATTCTTTGTATAGCCACAGCCGCCTGATCCACCAAGGAGAGCAACAGCCGCATGTCGCTGCGGTTATGCAAAATGTCGGAGTCCTGAGGCTCGCAGGCGATTACGCCAACCGTGCCTTCTGCCGTGTTCATGGGCAGGAATATTTTCTTTAGCGCGGGAAGCGTATCGGTCGTCGTTCCGGCCGCCCTGCCATTGTCGAAACTCCATTGCGCCGCCACCATCTCGTCCTCGGCCAAGCCGTCATGATCCGGGAACGATGCCCTAAGCTGCAGCCGCGCATGCAACGGCAACAAGACGAATATCTTGGATTTGGTCAGCTCCGCGATTTGATAGGCCACCGCCTGCATCAAATCATGCGCCGAGCCTATGCCGGCAAGCTTGCGGCTGAAATCATACATCGCGGCGGTGGATTTTTCCTTGGTCGTCGCAAGCTGGGCCTGGGCCGCGATGCGCGACGCCAGATTGCTGACCAAAAACGCCACGAACAGGAACATCAGCATCGACACAAAATCATTCGGCGTAGGCAGATTGCCTATCGGGCTGGTTTCGGAGAAAAGCAATTTATAGGTCAAAAGCCCGAATAAGGACGCAAAAAGCGACGGGAACAAGCCGAATTCCACCGCCGTCAGCAACACCGGAATCAAATACAGCATCAGAATGTTTTTATAGGCAATGGCGCTGTTCAGATAAAATCCCACAAGGCTGACGCCCAAAACCAAAAACACCGCATAGCCGTAACTCCAAAGCGGATAGGTCGTGACAATCTGGGATTTCGGCTTTTTGTCTATATCCGGCGCGTTGAAATCCTGCGGCGACACCACCATCACATCGATGCCCTCGACCTTGCGGATGACGTTATGCACCGTCGATCCGGAAAACAATTTCGACAGGCTCCAGGAACGCGACGCGCCAAGAATGATCCGGGTGACATTATTTTGAATGGCGTAACGGACGATCTCGTCGCTGATATTTATGCCGCTTAATGTCACCACCTCTGCGCCAAGGCGCTCGGCAAGCCGCAGCGATTCGGCGATGGCGTCTTTTTTTTCCTCGTCCAACCGCAAATGATCGCCTGTTTCCACATACACAGCGACCCATTTGGCGTGCAGCCTTTCGGCGGAACGCTTTGCGGCGCGCACCAGGTTCGAAGATCCGGCATTGCCGCTGACGCAGACCATAACCCTTTCTCCAGCAGGCCATGGGCCTTTGATGGCGTGGGTTTTCATGTAGCGCAGCATTTGCTCGTCCACGCGCTCGGCGGTGCAACGCAGCGCGAGCTCACGCAATGCGGTCAAATTGCCCGGCGCGAAGAAATGCTTGATCGCTTTTTGCGCCTGCTCCGGGATATAGACTTTGCCGTCATGCAGCCGTCCTATCAGTTCGTCCGGCGGTAAGTCCACGAGGATCAGCTCCGCCTCTGCCAGCACGGCGTCGGGCACGGTTTCGCGCACGCGGATGCGGGTTATCTGCGCGACAATGTCGTTCAAGCTTTCGATATGCTGCACATTCAGCGAGGTGTAAACGTCGATCCCCCGCGCCAAAAGCTCTTCGATGTCTTGATAGCGTTTTGGATGCCTGCTGCCTTGCGCGTTGGTGTGCGCCAGCTCGTCGACCACGACCATCTGCGGGTTGCGCGCGATAATCGCGTCCAGATTCATTTCCGAAAGAATATGGCCCTTATAGTCGATTTTAAGCCTTGGGATAATTTCAAACCCCGCCAGCAATTCTTCGGTTTCGATCCGCCCATGGGTTTCGACGAGGCCGATCACCACATCGATGCCATCTTCCTTGCGCTGCCTTGCCGATTGCAGCATGGCATAAGTTTTACCGACCCCGGGCGCCGCCCCAAAAAATATTTTCAAGCGGCCCTTTTCCTGGCTTTTTATTTCTTGCAACAAGGATTCCGGCTCGGGGCGCTGCCCGTCATGGGTATGATCAATCATCGGTCTCGTTCATTTTATCCAATTCAAAGTTCAAGGCGGCTGCATTCACAATGCGTCCGCCCAGGATTCTTTGGCTGCTGTGCTTGTCGATCAGCCTTTTTATCGTATCCTGGTCTACGCCACGATACTCGGCAATGCGCCGCGACTGCAGCTCCGCCGAAACAAAGGAGATATGCGGATCTAATCCGCTGGCCGAGGCGCTTAACATCTCTAGCGGGATATTATGGCTATTATGCTCTTGACGCCAAGCGCCGGCGCGGTCGATCAGCGACGCGCCCAGCGCGCCGTGGCCATATTGCAAATTTGACGCGCCGGAAACGGCGATATCGCCGGAAAACGCCATATTCGACGGGCGCAGGTAAAAATAACCCGGGCCAGCCTGTGGCAATCCGATAAGCGCGGAGCCAATAATTTTATCGCCGTGACGCAGCAAGCTGCCGCCCGCCCGCCATGGAAAAAGGCTTTGCGCCGCCGACCAAATCAGCGCGGGATAAGCGACCCCAGTCAGAATCGCCAGCATCGCAAACACCGCAAGGCAACTGCGCAATTCCCGCATTATCATGACA
>CAYRVJ010000148.1:0-3846 GCA_964427785.1 uncultured Alphaproteobacteria bacterium
GGGCGGCATCGTGAACCAGGATATCACCCTAAATATTTATGAATATGATTTACTTACTTCTACTCACAATAATGTCGTGGCCGGCTCTATCACTTTGGCTGCCGGCGCGGATATGACATTCGCTTCCTTCTTTCAAAACGCTTTTAACGTTACGTCCGTAAGCGCAACGACAAACACCTACAAGGTGTCAACTGGGGCGATAAATTCCGGCATCTCTGCCAATATTTTTGGTATTTCTGCGAATAATTTAGGCCTAGGCAACAGCAGCCTGACTAGCGTCACGGGCGCCAACAACGCCATGATAGCGGCAAGGGCGGCCGTCGATTTGGTAGCGAAAGCAAGATCCGAAATCGGCGCCGCGCAAAACCGCATGCAATCAGCGCAGATGAGCAATACGACTGCTTTAGAAAATTTAGAGATTGCAAGAAGCGCCTACATCGACCTTGACGTCGCAAGCGAAATGGCAAAGTTTACCAGCCAGAAAATCCTCACCGAAGCGGGCATAGCCATGCTATCCCAAGCGAATCTTACGCCGAAATATCTGCTTAAATTCTTTGCTTAGACCCCGCCGCACGCGGCATTAACTGTGACATAACGATAGCAAGCAATAAAATCCCGCCGCCCAAATACTGATTCACCGACAATAATTCTCCTAGAATTAAATAGGCAGCGGCGCTTGCCGCTATCGGCTCGGAATAGCTGACAAGCCCTCCCCGTACGGTGCCCAATATCTCGATCGACAAGAAGAAACAGGGTACTGCTATGGCAAACAAGCCAACCCCAAGCATCATGTATAGCAATCCTTCGCCGTCCTGCGGCAAGCTGAACCGGTCGAACAAAACGGTCAAGGCAATGTACGCTGCGCTGCAGACGACCTGCATATAAAAAGTTATGGCAATACTGTTTTCGCCGGACAGCTTGGCATTACGCCAAAAGATGCAAACCCCAAATGAAATTGCGGCAAGCGTGGCAAAGCCTAGTCCACGCATATCGTGCGAAGCGTTCAACAACGATCCTGCGCCGCCTTCCAGCATGACCCCAAGCCCGAACAACGCTAGGATATAGGCCGCGATGCCATAGACGCCGACCTTTTCATAGCCGAAAAAATGCGCAAGCCCGCCCGCAATCAACGGGAATAGATAGTATATAAAGCTAACCGTAGCGACCGGCGCATATTTTATGCCGTTCAAGTAACCATAGGACATGCCGGCCATCAGCAATCCGCAAACAATAACGGGGTTTATATTTAAAGGGTCTTTAAGCACAAACTGCCTACCCGCGATCAGACGGAGATATATCCCCAAAGCCAGGGCCGCCACGACCGAGCGGAAAATCAGAAACGTCAAAGGATTTAAACCGCCATCATAGGCATAGCGCGCGAAAACCGGCGAACTGCCCCAAGCCAAGGCAGAAACAATACCTAAAATCACGCCTATAATTTGTTTTTTGGGCATAAGTCCAGTAAGCAGCTTATAAAGAAACGGAGACTATAATCATGGAACACCCAAAACGCTATAGTTTAATTGCTTGATTGGGTGCAGCGCAGAAAGATCTTGAAATTTGAACGCAAAGGTGGGAACCTGCCTGCTCGCAAAGGATATCAAGGCACATGACAATCGCAACCAAGATTTACACATGGCTTTATGGAAAAGCTATCGGTCAAGACAGCCTGGGCAACACTTATTTTGTATCCAAAAAACCTGGATCGGGCGGCCGAGAAAAAAGATGGGTTTTATACCGTAAAGAAGCCGAAGCTTCGACCATCCCCCCGGAATGGCATGGATGGCTGCATCACTCCGCCGATGATCCGCCCGCAACCGATTGCTGTGCCTCAGCCGCGGGCAAATCTTGGATTAAACCGCATAAACCGAACTTGACCGGCACAAATTCGGCTTACTTTCCCCCAGGGCATGTGCTGCGCCCGGCCCCGCGCGCCAAAGCCACCGGCGATTACGAGCCTTGGACTCCGTCTTCGTGATTTATGCCTGGATTTTTAAAAATTTGCCTATAAAATCCTAAAAAATCTTTTCGCTGAACATAGGAAGTATTATGCATCGCAATATGATCGAAGCCGTTCTTGGCGCAATAGTGTTGGCACTGGCCGCAGCCTTTTTCTGGTTTGCCTATTCGATGGCCGATCTAAAAGCTTCCGGCGGATACCCTGTCCACGCCCGCTTTGACCGTGTTGGAACCTTAAAATCAGGCTCGGACGTACGCATCGGCGGCATTAAGGTGGGCACGGTCAGCGGATTGTCCTTAGATCCTAAAAATTACAGAGCGCTTGTAACCTTAACGATAGAGAATCAAATCAGCCTGCCGCAGGATACGGTTGCGGAAATATCCAGCGAAGGGCTTTTGGGTGGGCAATTTCTTTCGCTTGTTCCTGGGAACGAGGATGCCGCAATCCAGCCGGATGGCATGATCAAATACACCCAAAGCCCGGTCGATCTGGTACAATTACTTGGCCGTTTTATTTTTAGTGGCGCAGAAAAGTCAGGCGACGGTGAGCCTGCATCCATTCCAAACTAAACTTCCGCCGATGTCAAAGCGGCTTGAATTGATCGACTGGCAGAAAACAGCACGTGATTTATTGCCGCAAATGCAGGATTTAGGTTCCCGCCTTTTGCAGATGCGGGCGCAAGGCCTTGAAAAGTCGCTTAAAGCGGATGGCACCATCGTCACCAACGCGGATTTATTCGCGGATAAGTTCGTGTCGGAAATATTATCCGGTATCGGCACAGGCATTTCCTACATAAGCGAAGAATCCTTGGAAAATCATGTGGATCCAAACAACAATTCCGCCTATTGGTGCGTCGATCCGGTTGACGCGACCTATGATTTTGTTCATGGCGGGGATCTTTTCTCGATTAATATAGCGCTGATATCGAATGGCCTGCCTTTATTCGGATTTCTTTATTTTCCGGCGCTTGGTCTGGCATATACGGGATACAAGGATACCGCCTATAAAATTTCTGGATCGCACGACTGGCAGCCGCTTAAGACATCCGCGCCGCAAGAAAATTTGCGCCTTGTGGTATCCAGCAACAGCCATGGCAAGCAAGAACGGCTGGAGCCATACCTTCCAGGCATCGCCATCGCATCGGTTAAGCGGATGAATGGCGCAATTAAGTTCGGATATGTAGCCGAAGGTTTATTCGATCTCTATCCACGCCTGACAAAGATTCACGAATGGGATGTGGCCGCCGGCCATGCCATATTAGGTGCAGCCGGGGGAATAATGACGGATCTATACGGTAAGGACATCATATACGGCAAAAGCGGCGATCTGGCGGTACCCGAATTCTTGGCGGCAGGCAGCTGCCTTGCGGCCCGATAATTTATCCTAACCAGCGCTAATTTCAAGCAGCCTTGCGATCATTCTTTGCGATTCCATCGCTTGCGCCAGCATGCTAACGCCTGCTTGGGTGCGTATTTGTTCGGATATGAATCTGCTCATTTCCTGCGCGACATCTAGGTCGGCTATGGCGCTTCGCGCCCCTTCTTGATTTTCAATCATCGTCGCCAAATTTTCTTGGGTCTTTTCCAGTCGGTTCTGCGCCGCGCCTACGCGAGTGCGGTATAGAGATAAGTTTTCCAAGGCGCGTAGTATAGACTGTTCAGCGCGCTTGGCCGTGCCGATGTTGATGATCATGCTGACGCCTAAGTCGCCGTCCAGAGCGTTAAGACGCAGCGACCCTATGCGAAAACCGATATTGTTTAGCGCCGCAGCGTCCTGTCCGACACGGAATGATCCTTCCATTCCGATCGTCGCCCCATTCATAAATATCCGAGTGCCGCTGCCGGAAGTCGTATGCCGCACCAGAAAGTCCATCTTACCATCATTGT
>CAYRVJ010000149.1:0-3788 GCA_964427785.1 uncultured Alphaproteobacteria bacterium
GCTCGGCATCGCGGGCGCCTTGCGCGAAGGCGGGGAGCTGACCTTGCCAAGCCCGATATTTCCACGCTTTTCCGAGGAAGAATCCGCGCCCATCGCCAAAACCGGCAGCGCATAAAGGCAGGGGCAGGGAACATGCGGATCATCGACAGCCATTGTCATTTGGATTACGAGCCGCTTTCCGCAGATGTGGCGGGTGTTTTGCGCCAGGCCAAACAAGGCGGCGTTGTGCATATGTTGACCATTTGCACCAAGCTTTCCAAATTCGACGGTGTGCTGGCGATCGCCGAGGCGAATCCAGAAATATCCTGCACCATCGGCATCCATCCGCATCATGTGGCCGAAGAACATTGGCCGGGGGTGGATACAATCGTAAAACGCTGCGCGCATCCGAAAATCGTCGGTATCGGCGAAGCAGGGCTGGATTACCATTACGATTTCGCGCCAAAATCCGTGCAGCACGCGCTGTTCCGCGAACATATCGCGGTTGCAAGAAGTACCGGATTGCCGCTGGTGATTCACACCCGCGAGGCGGATGATGATACGGCGGCTATATTAAAAGACGAAAGCGAAAAGGGCGCTTTCCCTTTTTTGCTGCATTGTTTTACGGCAGGCAAGGCGCTGGCCGAAACAGGTATTGCGCTTGGCGGCTATGTGTCATTTTCCGGCATATTGACCTATAAAAAAGCGCAGGATTTGCGCGATATCGCCCGCGATTTGCCGATCGACCGGATATTGGTCGAAACCGACTCGCCCTATTTGGCGCCGGAACCTTTTCGCGGTAAATCCAATGTTCCCGCCTATGTGACGCACACTTTGCAAAAGCTGGCGGAAGTCAAAGGCGTTTCCGTGGAATCCATGGCGCAGCAGACCACCGAAAATTTTCAAAGATTATTTAGAAAGGCCAAAATCGGCTCATGAAAATCACAATCCTTGGCTGCGGCAGTTCGGCCGGCGTGCCGTCCATCGGCAATGAATGGGGCAGGTGCAATCCCTTGAACCCAAAAAACCGCCGCCTGCGCCCGTCGATATTGATCGAAGACCAGACCACCTTCATCCTGGTCGACACCTCGCCGGATATGCGCCAGCAACTTTTGGATGCGCGGGTCAGGCGGCTGGACGCGGTGCTGTACACCCATGCCCATGCCGATCATTTGCACGGCATCGACGATTTGCGCTCGATCAATAAGATTCTAAAGCGCGCTTTGCCGATTTACGGCGACCGGACGACATTGGACACGATCGCGGAATCTTTTAGTTATGTGTTCAAGACCTTGCCGCAAGATCATGGATTTTACCGCCCGCAGTTATTGCCGAATGAAATCAAGGGCAGCTTCCAGATCAATCACCTTACTGTCGTTCCGATTGAACAAAGCCACGGGCATACGGATTCTTTGGGGTTCCGCATAAATAATTTCGCCTATTGCACCGATGTTGTGGAATTCAAGCCGGAAAGCTTTGAATTGCTGCGCGGCATCGACACATGGGTGGTCGATTGCTTTACCGACGAGCCGCACAATACACACTCCCACATAGAAAAAACCCTGAATTGGTCGCGGCAATTAGGGGTGAAAAGGGCAATTTTGACGCATCTCAGCAACCGGCTGGATTACGATAAACTGAAATCCGTATTGCCGCCTTATGCGGAACCTGCCTATGATGGGCTGGTTATTGAAGTTTAAGGAGACACGCCATGAATTGGTTAAGCCGCATTAAAGGTTTTTTTCAGGGCACTGACAGCAAGCCTGATGCCGTGGAATTGTCATCAATGGATTCTTTTCCGGCAAGCGACCCGCCCGGTTGGATTACCGCAAGCGTTGGCAGCAATTGCGAAGAAAATGTCCGGATCGAACAAGACAATGTGGCGCGGAAAACATTGTTTCGACCCAAAGACGTTGCCTGACCTCTTACCGTATTTTCCATAATATATATACCTTATATATAAGATTCGGTATTTTAGGCGCCAGCAGGTTTTGCTAGCCTTTCCGGCCACCGCTTACTATAACCGCCCCTATGAGCGATTCATTACAGCGTTTATTGGGCATTATGGCAAGGCTGCGCGATCCGGAAACCGGCTGCGCCTGGGACATTAAACAGACATTTGAAACCATAGCGCCCTATACCATCGAAGAAGCCTATGAGGTGGCCGATGCCATCCTCCGCCGCGATATTCCCGATCTTAAGGAAGAATTGGGTGATTTGCTGCTCCAGGTCGTATTTCATGCTCAGATAGCCAAAGAAGCCAGGCATTTCGACTTTAATGCCGTCGCAGCGGCCTTATGCGACAAGTTGGAATCACGCCATCCCCATATATTTGGAAATGCCACAGTGCTTAGCGACGAAGACGTACAAAGAATCTGGCAAGAAAAAAAAGCGCAAGAGAAAGCCGCCAAAAATCCGGGCAGGGAACAAAGCGCTTTGGATGGGGTTCCCGCCAACATGCCTGCCCTGCTCCAAGCGTCGAAAATATTGGATAAAGCCGCCGATATTGGCTTTAAATGGCCGGATTACCGTGGTGCGCTGGCCAAGTTAAAAGAAGAAATGGCGGAACTCGAAGCCGAACTGGACAAGCCCCAAAAGGACAGCCAAAAAATAGCCGATGAAATCGGTGATTTATTGTTTATTTTATGTAATTTATCTGGCTATTTTAAACTATCGCCTGAATTTGTTTTGTTGCAATCTTTGCAGAAATTCAGGGCTAGATTCCGCCTTATGCAAAAGGAATTGGAAAATCAGCCCGATGCCAGCCTTGAGGATATGGAAAAAGCCTGGGCGAAGGCGAAGAAATATGCGGTGGGACTTTAGCCAATTGACTGCGGCAAAACCTGGCTCTAAAATCCTATTTGCTCTGCAACGGATATGACATAGACCTTTCAGAAAACCAATCTGCAAATATGCAAGAAGAACCATCTATTATAGATCAGGCGATTGGGTCAGAAAAAGACCCGCAATACTTGACCCGTCTGCGAGCCGTCAAGGCCCTGCTTAACGGCGAAGATGTACGGAAGGTTGCGCGCGACGCCGGAAAATCTATGGAAACGGTCGCGCGATGGCAGAAATCATTCGCCAATGGCGGACTCGAAGCGATTAGACCGCGAACAGGTGGTAGGCGGCCGCATTGGACAACTTCACAACTCATTGAGATCGAGCGGCGTTTGCAAAGCTATCAGGATAAGACACATTTTTCTTTGAGCGAGATTCGGAAAACCGCCGAGGAAGTGCTGGGTCAAGGTTTCTTTGCCAAACGCCCCAAAAGCGCGTTGTCAAAGCTTCTTCTATCTCTTGGATTACAACAGTCTTATGCCTTTGCCGCGCAGGTCAATGCCAGTGGCCGCAGCAGCCGATAGCAACAAATCCAAACTGTAAGTTACTGCCTTAATTCCGACGGACAGTGCCGGTTGGTTTTGATGTATTCCTCGATCAGGTTCAAGGAATTGGCGACTTTTTCAAGCTTGCTGAACTCATAAGGATTTTGCTCGTATAGCCGGGCTGCGACCTCGGTCAGCATATGCATGGCGCGCAGCCAGGCGGCGGCGTTTCTGTCGGGATAGATCATGTCGATATCCCCCGCCTCTAGTCTTTGAAAATTGGCTTTGATTACGCCCAAAAGCGCGTCCGGCGAATGGGCCACTTGATCCAACATTTTTTTGGCTTGTCGGTATACTTCGACCGATCCAGGCTCCGGCAACGGGAACGGCCTGATGCCGCTTTTGCCGCCGGGCAAAGAGTCGAATATTTCCTGTATGATGCTTTGGCGTAAATTCTGCCGCATAATTTCCCTGCCTGCCGCC
>CAYRVJ010000150.1:0-3775 GCA_964427785.1 uncultured Alphaproteobacteria bacterium
TTTTATACCTATCCAGCCCGGCCCGGGTATGCAGCCAAGGGTCATAGCCGATGCGTGCCCCCTCGCCCGCTTGCCGCGCAATCCATTCCATCGGCGGATTATCGCCATGATGCAGGATAGAAAATTCCTTGGCCTGCTTTTTCGCTTGGATGGTATAGCGGCCATCGACGAACAATACCGCCTGGTCTTTTAATATCACCGCCTCGCCGAAAGAGCCGCTGAATCCTGTCAACCATTCGAGCCGCGCAAAAGCGGGCGCGACATATTCGCTGCGGTAAGGATCGCCATGCGGAAGAATAAAACCGTCAAGGTTGAGAGATTTTAAATGCGCGCGAAGGGATGCGATTTTGGACATGGCTTATTTAAGCCTGAAGCACCAGCGTAGACCAGCCATCTTTGCGGATCCGGCGCATAAGGCGGAATCCCTGGCGCAGATAAGACACAAGAACCAGGCGCGCCTGGCCGTCGAGCAAGCCGGACAGCACCACAATGCCGCCCGGATTTATGGAACGCCGCATATCGGCCGCCATTTTGCACAAAGGCCGCGCCAAAATATTGGCAAGAATCAGATCATAAGGGCCAGAAAGACGCACTTCTTTGCCCGCAAAACCCCGGCTTTGCGTGCAACCGATGTCTTGCGTTTTATTGGCCTTGCAGTTTTTACGCGCGACTTTTACCGCCTCGGCATCGATATCGGCGGCGAGAATCGGCGATTTTTTCCAAAGCTTTTTCGCCGCGATCGCCAAAATCGCCGTGCCGCATCCCATATCCAGAATGCGTTTGGGCCGCATGGTTTTATAAAGCCCGTCCAAAGCCAGCAAACAACCGAAGGTAGAGGCATGGTGCCCCGTGCCGAACGCCGTCGTCGCGTCCATGCGAATGCCAATCTTACCGCGCGGAATATTTTTTTGATGCGAGGGGTAAATATAAAAACGCCCGGCGGAAATCGGCGCAAAACTTTGCCTGTTTTGCTGCAGCCAGTCGGTTGAGGGAAGCTTTTTAAGCGTTATCGCCCGGTATTTGCACCCAACGCCGCGCAGCAATTTTTTTATTTCCTGCAAATCGGGTTTGGCACGGAAAATGGCATCCAGTTGCCAGCGTTCGGCAAAAACATCGGCGGAAATGGTTTTCTGCCCCGGCTCTTCGAACCAGGTAACGGCATCCGCCATCCCCTCTAACGCCGCCTCGGCGCGGAAGGCATCTTGCTGATCCAGTTTCAAGCTAAGTTGGAACATTGCTACGCTGCAACCACAAAAGATTCAACCACCTTCTTCCGTCCCGCCTTTTCAAAATCGATTTCCAGCTTATCGTGATCGACCGCGACCACCTTGCCATAGCCGAATTTCTGATGAAAGACGCGCTTACCGACGCTAAAGCCCGAGGCGGATTGGGAAGAGGAAATCGCTTGCACCGCGCGCGGTTTGACGTCAATGACAGGACCGCCGAAGCTTTTGCGTTCCATCCATTCAAAGGATTTAGAAGATTTTTGAACGAAAGGCGCCTTTGGCCTTTGCTGCACATGGTCAATATGGTTTTTCGGCAGCTCCAGAATAAAACGGCTGATAGGATTGTTTTGCCATTGATTATACACCCGCCTGCTATGGGCATAGGAAATCACCGCCTTTTCCTTGGCGCGAGTGATGCCGACATAGGCCAGGCGGCGTTCTTCTTCCAGTCCCGCTTCGCCGCTTTCGTCCATGGCGCGCTGATGCGGGAACACGCCTTCTTCCCAGCCCGGCAGAAAGACCAAATCGAATTCCAGCCCCTTGGCGGCGTGCAGCGTCATAAGGCTTACCTGCCCCGTCGGGCTTTCTTCGTTATTGTCCATCACCAGGCTGACATGTTCCAAAAACCCGCCAAGCGCCGGAAATTCGGCGATCGCCGCGACCAATTCCTTTAGGTTTTCCAGCCTGCCCGGCGCTTCGGGGGATTTGTCGGTCTGCAGCATCAGGGTATAGCCGGATTCTTCCAAAATCAGCTGCGTCAATTCCGTTGGCGGCAGATTTTCAAGCCGGGACGCCCAGCGTTTTACATCTTGTACGAACCGGTCAAGGCCTTTTTTGGCGGGGCCGCGTATTTCATCGGTGCCAAGGAGCCTTTCGGTGGCTTCAAACAAGCTGATAGAATTCGCGCGGGCGAATTGATGCAAAATCTGCAAGCTGGTTTCGCCGATGCCACGGCGCGGCACGTTGACGATGCGCTCGAACGCGAGATCGTCCTCTCGCGAGAATATCAGGCGCAAATACGCCAAGGCATCGCGGATTTCGGCGCGCTCGTAAAATCGCAAGCCGCCGACGACCTTATATGGGATTCCCAATTGCAAAAGCCGTTCTTCGAATTCGCGGGTTTGGAATCCGGCGCGCACCAGAATCGCCATTTCAGAAAGCGGCGTGCCCTTGCGTTGCGCCGATTCGATTTCATCGCTGACAAGCCGCGCCTCGTCCTCGCCGTCCCAAGCGGCATGGACCTTTACCGGCTCTCCGCTTTCGGCGTCGGTCCAAAGGGTCTTGCCCATCCGCGAACGGTTTTTGGCGATCAAGCCGGATGCGGCGGCAAGGATATGCTTGCTAGATCTGTAATTCTGTTCAAGACGGATGATTTTCGCATCGGCGAAATCCTTGTCGAATCGCAAAATATTGCCTACATCCGCGCCGCGCCAGGAATAAATCGATTGATCGTCGTCGCCGACGCAGCAAATATTCAAATGCTTCTGCGCCATAAGCCGCAACCACAGATATTGCGCCGCATTGGTATCTTGGTATTCATCCACCATGATGTAATGAAACTGTTCTTGATAGCTTTGCAGAACGGTAGGGTTCTTTTGGAAAATCAAAAGATTGTACAAAAGCAAATCGCCGAAATCGGCGGCGTTAAGGCCGATCAAACGGCGCTGATAGGCGGCGTATAATTCTATCATCCGCCCGCCCGCAAGCTCGCCCGCGTCCGAGGAGGGCACTTTGTCCGGCGTCAAGCCCCGGTCTTTCCAACGCTGGATGATTGAGGACAAGACACGTTCAGGATAGCGTTCCTCGGTAATGTTTTCTTCCTGCATGATTTGCTTCAGCAAGCGGATTTGATCGTCGGCGTCGATGATAGTGAAGTTGGATTTCAGATTCACAAGCTCCGCATGACGGCGCAGAATCTTGGCGCAAAGAGCGTGGAATGTCCCAAGCCACATCCCTTCCGCCTGGCTGCCCAGCATTTGCTCGAGCCTATGGCGCATTTCGCGCGCGGCCTTATTGGTAAAAGTTACCGAAAGGATGTTAAATGGTTGGGCCAGCCCTTGATGCATGATATGCGACAGGCGGGCGACCAGGACGCTGGTCTTGCCCGTACCCGCGCCCGCAAGAATCAACAGCGGGCCTTGGGTAGCTTCTGCGGCCTCGCGCTGCTTGGGGTTCAAACGGTCTAGATAAGGGAAATTTTGGGGTTCGGTCATTTTTAATGCTGGAAACATCTGCCCAATCTAGCGAAGTTTGCCGTAAGCTTCCAGTTTCCTATACGTTCTCTTAGCGTTATCCGGGCGTTATCCGGAAAAATCGCTTTGCCGAATGGCCTTGACTTTGCCGCAGCCAGTCAATTTGAAATTAAACAAGCCGCCAAAATCGCTGTTTCAAGACCCTTGTTTTTACCGTTCTTTTATGTTATTGTTCTTACATAAATCGGGGGGTGGACCCTCGCAAAAATGGGGATAAGTATATGATTTTAGACAATTTTTCCAGCTATAACTATAATCTTTGGATCGCCAGCAAAGGCGTCAGTTTTGTAAAGCTTG
>CAYRVJ010000151.1:0-3761 GCA_964427785.1 uncultured Alphaproteobacteria bacterium
GCGCTGGCGCGGCGGCAAAAGCCCCGTGCCCAAGGGCGTTTATATGCATGGCGGCGTCGGGCGCGGCAAATCCATGCTGATGGATTTGTTTTTCCAAACGACGCCGACCCCGCAAAAAAAACGGGTGCATTTCCACGCCTTTATGCAGGATGTGCATCACCGCCTGCATATTATGCGCAAGCAAAAGCCGGACCTTGCCGATCCTTTGAAGCCCTTGGCCGAGGATCTGGCGCGCGAAGCCTGGCTGTTATGTTTTGACGAGTTTTTGGTGCAGGATATCGCCGATGCCATGATTTTATCGCGATTGTTCGGCGCGCTGTTCGATTGCGGCGTGGTGGTGGTTGCGACGTCCAACGTCGCGCCAAAAGATTTGTATAAAAACGGATTGCAGCGCGAACGCTTTTTGCCCTTTATTCCGGTGCTGGAACAGCATATGCGCGTTCTGGAATTTTCCGGCGGAACCGATTACAGGACGCAAAAGCTTTTGCAGATCGACAGATATAACACCCCGCTTGGGCAAAAAGCGGACGCCGCCTTGCTTTTGGCGTTTCATACATTGACCGATCACGAAGCGGCGCATCCCGTCGTGCTTTCGGTCAAGGGCCATGACATGACTGTGCCGCGCGCGGCCAAGGGCGTGGCTTTTTGTTCGTTTGCCGATTTATGCGAAAAAAATTATGGCGCTGGCGATTATCTGGAATTGGCGCGGAATTTTCACACGCTGATTTTATCCGGCATTCCGAAACTCTCCGTCATCGACCGCAACGCGGTGAAAAGATTCATCACTTTGATCGACGTTTTATATGACAATAAAATCAAATTGATCTGTTCCGCCGATGCGCCGATTTTGGAATTATACCAAGGCTCGGATCACGGCTTCGAATTCCAGAGAACCGAATCGCGGCTTTTGGAAATGCAATCGGGCGATTATTTAACGGGGTCGTGATCCTTCAATCCGCCGCCAGGCCGCAAGGCGCAAATCGGCTGCGTGCAGTTTGGCGCTGCCGGGGCCACGGTCGCGGTTTAGCGGAAGCCCTAATCGCATGCAAGCGCCGCGTTCGCGCCTGGAAATTGTTTGGTGGGTCGTTCCAATTCGCTGCGCAATGACGCTGACGCCATCGCCGCGCATGCGCGCCGCCAAGACTTCAAAAGACAGATTGTCCATGTCTCCGCCGAATATTTGTCTTAAAGATTCTTCATCGGGCATCGGCACTTCGGGAGCCTGTCTTCTGTCCTCGGGCCGCATGGATCTTTTGTGCCGTCGTCTTGGGGCGGCTGCGGTTTTTGCGGCCGATTGCGGAATGGATTCAAATTCTATCTCCGGCTTTTCCAAAGGATTGTCGGCGCGCAAAATTGCTTTTGCAAATTCCTGCGCGTTCAAAAAGGGGTTGTTATGGCAGGCGGTTATCCCAAGATCATTGCGGATTTTCATCAGTTTTTCGCCGATGGTTCCAAGCGCCTTGCCTCTCATCCCTGCAATGTCTTCGGCCTTTGTGCCCTGCAGACGAAGGTTAAGAGCCTCGACAAACATATCCGGCCAGTTAAATCGCTTTTGCAGCCGCTTAACGGAATCTTCCAGCAGATAAGGCAGATCGGCATAGGCGACCGGCTGTTTTTGCACTGTAGTATCCATAAAAGACATTGTACCAAAACCCCACCTTGTTGTCTATCCGTCAAGGAAAAGCTTGCAAGGGCTTGGTTTTTTGGTGGCGAAATGCTACCAACTAGCCATCTTAACCTTTATATAAAGGACTCCCTTCATGACCCGTCCCAAAATATCCCTGATCGGCGCCGGACAAATCGGCGGAACTTTGGCCTTGCTCGCGGGCCTTAAGGAATTGGGCGATGTGGTGCTGTTCGATGTGGTCGACGGCACGCCGCAGGGCAAGGGTTTGGACATTGCCGAGGCCGCGCCGGTTTTGGGATTCGATGCGAAATTTTCCGGCACCAACGGCTACGAGGCGATCCAAGATTCCAGCGTCGTGATCGTCACCGCCGGCATCCCGCGCAAGCCGGGTATGAGCCGCGACGATCTGATCGGAACGAACACCAAGGTGATGCAAGCCGTCGGCGAAGGGATTAAAAAATACTGCCCCAAGGCGTTTGTGATTTGCGTGACCAATCCGCTCGACGCCATGGTCGGCGTGTTGCAAGAAGTTTCGGGCTTGCCGAAAAACAAAGTGGTCGGCATGGCCGGCGTCTTGGACAGCGCGCGGTTCCGCCATTTTCTGGCCGAAGAATTCAACGTCAGCGTCGAGGACGTCACCGCGTTCGTCTTGGGCGGACATGGCGATACTATGGTTCCATTGACGCGCTATTCCACTGTCGCCGGAATTCCCTTGCCGGATTTGGTGAAAATGGGCTGGTCGACGCAGGACAAAATCGACAAAATCGTCGACCGCACCCGCAACGGCGGCGGCGAGATCGTGGCATTGTTGAAAACCGGATCGGCGTTTTACGCGCCAGCGGCCAGCGCGATTGAAATGGCGGAATCCTATTTGCGCGACAAGCGCCGCTTGATGCCCTGCGCCGCCTATTTGAACGGCGAGTACGGCGTCAAGGGCATCTATGTCGGCGTGCCGGTGATTATCGGCAAGAACGGCGTCGAAAAGATCGTCGAAATTCAAATGAACGAAGGTGAAAAAGCCATGTTCGATAAATCGGTCGCGGCGGTGCAGGAATTGGTAAAAGTGACCAAGGAATTGCAGGCCAAGGCGGCGTGATGGTTTATAAGCTTGAATTATATGCTGACTATGCAGGAATTGTATGGGGGGGGGGATGAAGTTACCCGAGAAAAATTTGATGGTCAACCAATTGACCTTGAACGTCTTCCTATTAACACCGATTTAAGAGAAAAATTGCAGAAAATTTCAGATTATTTGTGTGACAAATACGGCTATTTAGAACCCAAGGATTGGGAAAATGAAAAGGAAATTAGAGCAACATGGCCTTCGCTTGTAACAGAGCTAAAATGTCAACTAGGAAGCGAGTTTGAGATCATAGATGAGATGGGCAAAGATTGGTCAAGGACTACATGAAATTATCCACGCTGCAGAAAAAAATAGAAAAAAACGAATCTCGCTTACGCAAGGCGGGAGTGCGTAAATTATCGCTTTTCGGTTCCTGTGCGCGCGGAGAGCAAAATAAAAAGAGTGATGTCGATGTCCTTGTAGAATTATACGAAAAAGTAGATCTGTTCGATTTTATAGATATCAAGTATATGCTCGAGCAAATAACAAAGCGGCCTGTGGATTTAGTTACCCCAAACTCGCTAAAGCTCCATATCAAAGATAATGTTTTGGCGGAGGCAAGGCGGATTTTTTAATGCGGCGTTCTAGTACAAAGTTAAGCCGTAAGGCGATAGAGCGCGTAAGAGACATGATAGAGGCAATGGATAAAATTGCCTTTCTAGTGGACAGATTTAATTTCGATAAGATTGCCGAAAACTTTTTTTATTTGGATTCTTTAATACGAAACTTAGAAATCATAGGAGAAGCCAGCCATCACATTCCGGGGAGTTTTAAAAAGAACTATCCAAAAATTCCCTGGCGGCAAATGAAAGACGTACGTAATATATTGGTTCATGAATATTATAAAGTAGATTTAAAGATAGTTTACAATATTGCCAAAAACCGCCTTCCAAAATTAAAACGCATTCTTGTTAAAATATTAAACGATATAGAAAAAATGAAAGATTGAGGTTGTTATGAACATCCATGAGTACCAAGCGAAAAAATTATTGGCGCAATATGGCGTCGCCG